>JAIVTZ010000103.1:0-8414 GCA_049188105.1 Deltaproteobacteria bacterium
GGATACGCTCGCAGTAGATCATACCGATGCGTTTGGCCATCGAACCCCCCCTCATCGATCGGACACAAGCATCGTAAATCATTTGTTTTGAACGAGAAAACTGCTCAAATGAGCAGTCGAACACGGGAGGAATTTCGAATTTCGGATTTGCCGCCCCCCAGCATGAATCCTCCACCGGGAAGCTCCAGTCGGCGTGGCGCTGTCACGAATGCCCACCGGACGTGCCGTCTCTGACGATTTTGGGAGCACGGGGGATTGTTTCGAGTGGATGCTTCTGGCCCAAACATCGTCAGAGGGGGCACTCACGGGTAATGCCGCCGCGGAGAATCGGGACGTTCACGTCGGAAGACACTTGCCGGAGCGAAGTGGCCGGACTCGGGCGCGGACTCGGGCGCAGAGGCGGGCTCGGGATCAGCGCAAGCCGCTCGGGAAGCCTTCGGGTGGGTGGTCGTACTCGACGCCCGATTCACCCTTGGCCACATTGCCCATCGGGAAACCGGGGAAACCTGATTCGCGGAGGCTTCGCAGGACCTTTTCGAGCTGCTTGGGCGGCACCACCAGGATCATCCCGACGCCGAGGTTGAAGGTGCGCCACATGTCGTCCTCCGGCACCTGGCCCTTCTCCGCCAACAGGCGGAAGACCGGCGGGATGTCCCACGAGCCGACCTTGACGACCGCCCGCAGCCCGTCGGGCAGCACCCGCGGCAGGTTGTCGGTGATGCCGCCGCCGGTGATGTGGGCGAGCGCGTGCACCCAACCATCCTCGAGCAGCGGCCACACGGGCTCGAGGTAACAACGATGGACCTCGAGCAGCTCCTCGCCGACCGTCCTGCCGAGCTCCGGGACAGGGTCGTCCGGACCCAGCTCGAGCTGCTCGAAAAACACCTTGCGGACGAGCGAGTAGCCGTTGGTGTGAAGCCCGCTGGACGGCAGACCGACGAGGACGTCACCGGACCTCACCAATGATCCGTCGAGAATTCGGCGGCGCTCGACGAGGCCGACAATAAAGCCGGCGAGGTCATATTCGCCGTCGCGATAGAAGCCCGGCATCTCAGCCGTCTCGCCGCCGAGAAGCGCCACGCCGTGCTCCGAGCACGCCGCCGCCACCCCGCCGACGACGTCCGCGACGACATCAGGCTCGAGGCGCCCGGTCGCCAGATAGTCGAGGAAGAATAGCGGCCGCGCGCCCTGGACCAGGATGTCGTTTATGCAATGGTGCACCAGGTCGCGACCCACAGACCCGTGCCGCCCGGTGGCAAAGGCGACCGCGAGCTTGGTCCCCACTCCGTCTGCCGAGGCCACCAGAACCGGTTCCCCGACACCCTTGACCGGCATCCGGAAAAGGCCCCCAAAGGCCCCCTGGTCCGAGAGCACATTGTCGGTGTAGGTGTTTCGCACCATTTTCTTGATCTGGGCCAGCGCCCGGTCCTGGGCATCGATGTCGACGCCTGAATCGCGGTATGTGGTCATCTTCCCGTCTCCGTCTCAAATTCTGCGGGCCGAGGCCTGCGGCCGTGGCCCGCAGTATTTGATTTGGATTTTACACTGGTGCTGCGCAACCGTTCCTGCTACAACCTCCCCATGACGCTGATCCGACGTTTTCGAGTCTACGACCTGCCCACCGCTACCCACGACAACTTGCTCCGATCGGCGCGCGAGATCTTCGATGCCGACGTCTCGGACATGGAAACCGAACACTGCTTTTACATCCAGGCCACCCGCAAACTCCGTCCGGAGGAACAGCAAGTCCTCGACTGGCTGCTCGCCGAAACTTTCGAGCCCGAGTCCTACGGCCCCACGAGCTTTCTCGATGACACTGCTGGGACGATCCTCGAGGTCGGACCGCGGATGACCTTCACTACCGCCTGGTCGACCAACGCGGTCTCGATCTGCCATGCCTGCGGGATCGAGGCTGTAGTGCGCATCGAGCGCTCACGGCGCTGCCTCCTGAACACCCGGGCGCCGATGGCAGCCGATGCCGCACGCGCCTTCCTCTCCTGCATCCACGATCGCATGACCGAGTGCGAATACCCGGACCCGCTGACCGCCTTCGGCGCCGGCGTCGAACCCACGCCGGTTTCCACGGTGCCGGTGATGGCCCAAGGGCGCGCCGCCCTCGAACGCCTCAACCGTGAGCTCGGTCTCGCCTTCGACGACTGGGACCTCGACTACTACACCGCCCTCTTCCGCGACCGCATCGGCCGCGACCCAACCGACGTCGAGTGCTTCGACATCGCCCAGTCCAACAGCGAGCACTCGCGGCACTGGTTCTTCAAGGGGCGGCTCGTGATCGACGGCGAGGAGATGCCACAGCACCTCTTCGCGATCGTCCGCGCGCCCTGGGAGGCCAATCCGAACAACAGCGTCATCGCATTTCACGACAACTCGAGCGCCATCCGCGGTTTTCCGGTCCGTGCGCTGGTCAGTGCCGACCCGGGAGCACCCTCGCCGCTGATCGCGCGCGAGCTCGACCTCGACGTCATCTTCACCGCCGAGACCCACAACTTCCCCTCCGGCGTGGCGCCGTTCCCCGGCGCCGAGACCGGCACCGGTGGCCGCATCCGCGACGTTCAGGCCACCGGCCGCGGTGCGCTGGTGGTGGCAGGGACCTCCGGCTATTGCGTCGGCAATCTGCAGCTTCCCGGCTACAGGCTTCCATGGGAGGACGAAGACTTCGGCTACCCCCCAAATTTGGCCCCACCGTTGGCAGTCGAGATCGAGGCGTCTAACGGCGCGTCGGACTACGGCAACAAGTTCGGCGAGCCGGTGATCGCGGGCTTCACCCGCTCGGCCGGGCTCCGTCTGCCCGACGGCGAACGCCGGGAGTGGATCAAACCGATCATGTTCTCCGGCGGCATCGGCCAGATCGACCACAGCCACATCGGTAAACAAGCGCCCGAACCCGAGATGTGGGTCGTGAAGATTGGCGGGCCCGCCTACCGCATCGGGATGGGCGGCGGCGCCGCCTCGTCGATGGTCCACGGCGACAATCCCGAGCACCTCGACTTCAACGCCGTCCAGCGTGGGGACGCCGAGATGGAGCAGAAGGTCAATCGCGTCATCCGCGCCTCCTCCGAGCTCGGAACGGCCAACCCGATCGTCAGCATCCATGACCAGGGAGCCGGCGGTAACTGCAACGTACTCAAAGAAATCGTAGAGCCCGCCGGAGCGAAGTTCGAGATCCGCGAAATCCCGGTCGGCGACGACAGTCTTTCGGTACTGGAGATTTGGGGGGCCGAGTACCAGGAGAACAACGCCCTCCTCCTGAGGCCTCGTGACGAGGCCCTCTTCCGCTATTTGTGCGAGCGCGAGCAGGTGCCGGTGGCATTCGTCGGCCGGGTAACCGGCGACGGACGAGTCATCCTCCACGACGCGGCCGACGACACCACCCCGGTCGATCTGGTGCTCGACCACGTTCTCGGCCAAGTTCCGCAAAAGACCTTCGAGTCCGACCATCGGCCGGCGCCCCTGAACGAGCTCCGGCTGCCGCCGGACCTCGAGGTCGCACAGGCTCTCGACCGGGTGCTGCGGCTCCTGGCCGTGGGATCGAAACGCTTCCTCACGACCAAGGTCGACCGCAGCGTTTCGGGCCTGGTGGCGCGGCAGCAGTGCACCGGTCCACTGCAACTCACTGTCTCCGATGTGGCTGTGATCGCACAGAGCCACTTCGGTTTCACCGGCGCCGCGACCGCCATCGGCGAACAGCCGCTCAAGGGCCTCATAGACCCGGCGGCGATGGCGCGGATGGCGGTCGGCGAGGCGCTGACCAATCTGGTGTGGGCTCGGGTGACGGCGCTCGAGGACGTGCGCTGCTCGGCCAACTGGATGTGGGCGGCCAAGCTCCCCGGTGAGGGCGCAGCGCTGTACGATGCCGCAACCGCCATGCGCGACATCATGCTGGATCTCGGCATCGCGGTCGACGGCGGCAAGGACAGCCTGTCGATGGCCGCCCGGGCGCCTCTTCCGGAAGGCGCCGAGGAGCTCGTCAAAGCGCCCGGCGAGCTTGTGATCTCGGCCTATGTCACCTGCCCCGACGTCCGATCGACGGTGACCCCGGACCTCGAGCTACCCGGGCGCGGCCGCCTCCTCCTGGTCGATCTCGGCGGCGGCAAGCACCGCCTCGGCGGCTCGGCATTGGCCCAGGTCTTCTCACAGATCGGCGACGAGACGCCGGATGTCGGCGACCCCGACCTCCTCGGTCGCGCCTTCAGAGCCGTCCAGGAGCTCATTGTCGACGGAGTGCTGACGGCCGGTCACGACCGCTCCGACGGCGGGCTCGTCACCACCCTGCTGGAGATGGCCTTCGCCGGCAACTGCGGGATCGAGATCGAGCTCGCTGCGGAGGACCACGCCGACCCCATCCCCCACCTCTTCGCCGAGGAGCTCGGGTTGGTGATGGAGGTGGACGAGACGGATATCGAACGCGCCCTCGAGGTGTTGCAAAGGGCCAAGGTGCCGTGTCACCAGATCGGCAAAACCCTGACCGAGCCCGAGATTCGTATCGTGGTCGGAGGCCGCGAGGTGCTGCGTGCGGACATGCGCGATCTCCGCGACCTCTGGGAGGCGACCTCCTTCCGGCTCGAGCTCGAGCAGGCCGATCCCGAGTGCGTTGCCGCCGAGCGCGACGGGCTGCGGCGCCGTAAGGCCTCTCCATACCACCTACCGTTCACACCCCTTCCCACTGCGCCGGAGATCATCCTCCGTAGCTCCAAAGTCCCAGTCGCAATTCTCCGAGAGGAGGGGTCCAACGGCGACCGCGAGATGGCGGCGGCCTTTCTCGCTGCCGGCTTCGAGCCGTGGGATGTGATGATGTCCGATCTCCTGGCCGGCCGCATCACCCTCGAAAACTTCCGCGGCCTGGTGGCGGTCGGCGGCTTTGCCCACGCCGACGTCCTCGACGCGGCCAAGGGCTGGGCGGGTTCGATCCGCTTCAACCGCGATCTGTGGTCGCAGTTCGAGGCCTTCCTCGACCGGCCCGACACCTTCAGCCTCGGGGTCTGCAACGGCTGCCAGCTGCTGGCCCTGCTCGGCTGGATCCCGTGGCGGGGCCTCGACGGCGAGGCCCAGCCGCGTTTCGTGCGCAACGCCTCGGGCCGATTCGAATCGCGCTTCGCCACCGTTACCATCCTCGAGAGCCCGGCCATCATGCTCCGTGGCATGGAGGGCTCGACCCTCGGAATCTGGACCGCGCACGGCGAGGGCCGAGCGTTCTTCCCCGACGACCAGGTCTTGAGCCGCATCGAGAATGAAGGTTTAGCCCCCATCCGCTTTGCCGACGACTCGGGGAGCATCACCGAGACCTACCCCCACAACCCCAACGGCTCACCGCGCGGCATCGCCGCCCTCTGCTCCCCCGACGGCCGTCACCTGGCGATGATGCCGCACCCCGAGAGAACCGCGATCACCTGGCAGTGGGGATGGATGCCGCCGGAATGGCGTCGCGATCTCGAGGCATCACCGTGGCTGAAGATGTTCCAGAATGCGCGGGAGTGGTGCGAAGTGAGTTAATAGTTGAGAGTTGAGAGTTGAGAGTTGGAAAGTGACCTAACTCTCAACTCTTAACTCTTAATTCTGAACTCTTTACTTGCCGAGTCCGGTAGGGAGATCGTGGCGCTCCAGGTGGGCGCCGTCGCCGTCCAGTGTGACGCGCAGCATCTCGTTGCGGGTCACCGCCGTCACCGGGATATCCTCGCCCACCGCGCCGCGCAGGGTCTCGCACACCAGGTTGGGACAGTTGTTCTCGGCCGAGAGGTGGAGCGCCACGACCGCCCTCAGAACGGACGATTTGACCTGGTCCACAGCTTTTAGACTCTGGTGGTTGGAGAGGTGGCCGGTCGAGGAGTCGATGCGCTGCCTCAACGACCACGGATAGGGTCCGTGGCGGAGCATGTCCTTGTCGTGGTTGGCTTCGAGCAGGAGTAGCTCACAACCGAGCAGACGCTGTTGAAGCAACGTGGTGAATATCCCGGTGTCGGTGCAAAATGCGACGCAGTGACTCCCATCGTCAAAAATGAAGGCCAACGGTTCGGCGGCATCGTGCGAGGTACTGACCGGAGTGACCCGCAGATCTCCATACATCCGAGTCTGTCCGGACGCCAGCTCGCCACCGCCGTCGCAGCGCACGTCGAGCCGCGACCAGGTTCCGTGGGTAGTCCACACCGGGGCCTGATGGTGACGGCGGAGGAAGACATCGAGGCCCCGCACGTGGTCTGAGTGCTCGTGGGTCAGGAGCACCGCGTCGATCTCCTCCGGAGTGCGGCCGAACACCTCGAGCCGCCGCTGTATCTGGAGGGCCGACACACCGATGTCGACCAACAGCGAGGTTCCACCCGAGCTGATGAGGGCCGCGTTACCCGACGAGCCGGAGGCGAGGATGAGCACCTCCACGCTCACACCCCGGTCGAACCGAAGCCGCCGTCACCGCGTTCGGACGAGCTCAGCTCGGTGGACTCGACGAAGACTGCACGGGTAACCGGCGCGATCACGAGCTGTGCGATCCGCTCCCCGCGGGCGATGGTCGCCGGTCCCGACCCGAGGTTGACCAACAGCACCTTGAGCTCGCCGCGGTAGTCGCTGTCGATCGTGCCGGGAGCGTTGACCACGGTCAAACCGTGGCGGAGGGCGAGCCCCGACCGCGGCCGTACCTGGCCCTCGAAACCCTTGGGAATCTCGGTCACCAACCCCGTTGGCACGGCCGTCCTCGCCCCCGGCTCGATGACGAGATCATCCTCGACGGCGGCACGCAAGTCGGCCCCGGCCGCGCCCGCGGTGGCGTAGTCGGGAAGCGGCAATCCCTCGGCATGAGGAAGACGGCGGATGCGGACCTCAACGACCATGGGGGGATGATACGACAGTACGATTTCGAATTTCGAATTTCGAATTTCGAATTTGCCGTCCCGCAGCCTACATCCCCTGCCGGGAAACCACAGTCGGCGTGGCGCTGTCGCGGTGCGGCGTGGGGCGTGGGGCTTGGGGCGTGGGGCATGAGGATCGAGGCTTGAAGCTTGACCCCACGCCTCAAGCCTCAGGCCCCAGGCCCCAGGCCCCAGGCCCCAAGCCTATGCGACGCGGGTGGCGGCGCCTTCGGGGCCGCAGATTGCGGAGGCCATGCGCTCGGGACGGAGTATCTCGGCCGCGAGCCGGCGCACCTCCTCGGCCGTCACCTTCTCGAACTCGCGGCGGGCGGCCGACGCATCGAAGCGCCGGCCCCGGTCGAGCACCTCGCCAACGTCGAGGGAGCACAGACCGCCGGGCGACTCCATGTCCATCTCGAGCCCGCGCAGCAGGCCCTCCTTCGCCACCGCCACCTCGTCTGCGCCGAGATCGTCGGCGATGCGTCCGAGCTCCTCGCGCACCAGCCGCCAGGCATCGGCGAAGGCCGGCGGCGCACACGCCCAACCCACCTCCAGGATGCCACCGGGCCGCCGCAGCACGGGCCCTGACCAGATGTCGTAGGTCAGCCCCTCGTCCTCGCGCAGACGCTGGAAGAGGCGGCTCGAAGCGCCGTCGCCCAGGGTCCGATTGAGGATCACCAGGGCGGCGATCCGTGGATCACCGATCGCCGGCGCCTCGAAGCCCAGCCGCGCATGCACCTGATCGGTTCCCTCGCGGTTCAGGTCGTGGTGGCCCCCCCGCCAGCGAAGCGGCGGCAGCAGGGGCGCCCGCGGCGCGATTCCGAGAGGGAGGCGGGCGAGCCGCGCAGCGATCTCGTCCGGCGCCACGTCACCGACTACCGCCGCCACCATCCCTCCCGGCTGCACGAGCTCGTGGTGGTGGCGCTCGAGGCTCTCGGGCGTCAGGGCATCGAGGGTCTCCACGCTGCCGACCACCGGGCGTGCCAACGGGTGCTCACCCCAGGCGGCTTTGAGAAGGGCCTCCTCGACCCGTTCCGCCGGGTCGTCCGCGACCAGATCGAGCTCGGCCCGCGTCACCCGGCGCTCCAGCTCGACGTCTTCAGGAGCGAAGGTCGGGCTGAGGACGGCATCGACCAGGAGATCGAGGGCGTCGTCGAGCGCATCGACCGTGGTGTTGACGCTGACCCCCATCAGCTCGGAGCTGGTCCAGGCGTCGACCTCGCCGCCGAGGCGGTCGACCATCAGCGCCAGCGAGCGCCGGTTGTGGGCGCCGCAGGCGCGCAGGGTGAGGTGCTCGACAAGGTGGGTGGCGCCGGCAAGTTCGTCCGGATCGTGCGCCGCGCCGCGGGTGATCCAGACACCGGCAGCCACGGTTCTCCGACCTGGTAATCGCTGCGTCAGGAGCGCAGGGAGGGCGTTTCCATCAGACACAGCGGGGGAGTGTACTACAAAAACACTCGTCCGCATCTTCACAGGGTTCAGGGTTCAGGGTTCAGGGTTCAGGGTTCAGGGTTCAGGGTTCAGGGTTCAGGGTTCAGGGTTCAGGGTTCAGGGTTCAGG
>JAIVTZ010000104.1:0-8400 GCA_049188105.1 Deltaproteobacteria bacterium
CGCTCGGCGTCGTCGTCGCGGGGCAGCGGCAGGCCGAAGAGCGCCACCAGGGAATCGCCGCTCACGGCGTCGATCACTCCCTCGTAGTGGGAGATGACCTCGGCGAGGCCGTCCAGCACGTTCTTGAGCACGGCCGTCTGCTGCGCGGGGGCCAGCGTCGCCGCGCGCTCGCGGCTGCCACGCACGTCGGCCACCAGCGCGAACACGCGGCGGCGCTCGCGGCCGAGGTCGAGGGCGTCCGGCTGCTCCGCCATCTCCACCAGCAGATCGTCCGAGACGTCGCGCCCGAGCGCTGCGCGAATGAAGGCACTCCGGAACTCGAGCTGGCGCGCCAGGCCCGCCACCTGGCGGGCCGTACGGTGCGTCTCGAGCTGGCTGCGCACCCGGGCGACCACCACGGGCAGGTCGAAGGGCTTCGTCACGTAGTCGTTGGCTCCCCGCTCGAGCCCCTCGACGGCGTCGTCGGAGTCGTCCAGCGCCGTGGCGAGAATGATCGGAAGCTCCGAGCGCGACCGCTTGCGGCGCACGCGCTCCAACACCTCGAGCCCGCTCATCTTCGACATCAGCACCTCGAGCAGGACGAGATCCGGCTCGGCTGCCTCGATGCGCCGGAGCGCGTCGAGGCCGTCTCGAGCCTCCTCGACGGCGAAGCCGTGCCGCTCGGCTTGACGTACAGGTACCCCACGCCACGCACGGTCTTGATGCGCTCGCCGCCACCTGGAATCGGTCCGAGCTTGCGGCGGAGGTTGGAGAGGTGGACGTCGAGGCTGCGGTCGAAGGCCGAGGCCCGCCGCCCCAGCGCCTGGCGTGAGAGGTCGTCGCGACTGACCACCGTTCCGGCGGAGCGGACCAGGGTCTCGAGGACGGCGAACTCGGCGCCGGTCAGCTCGATCTCGGCGCCGGCCGAGCGCACCCGGCGCGCCCCGAGGTCCATCTCGAGGTCGCCGGCCTCGAGCACGTCGGGTTCACCGGGCGCCGGCACCGCGGACGTGCGGCGGAGGATGGCGCGGATCCGCGCCGCCAGCTCGCGCGGGTTGAAGGGCTTGGGGATATAGTCGTCGGCGCCCATCTCGAGACCGACGATGCGGTCGATCTCTTCTCCGCGGGCGGTGAGCATGATCACCGGCACCCGCGAGCGCTCGCGAATCCGCTTCAAGACCTCGAAACCGCCGAGCCCGGGCAGCATCACGTCGAGGATCACCAACTCGGGTTCGTCCTGAAGGCACCGCTCGACGCCGGTGACGCCGTCATGAACCGCCTCCACCTCGAAGCCCTCGCTCTCGAGGTACTCGCCCACCAGCTCGCAGAGCTCGGCGTCGTCGTCGATGATCAGCACGCTCATCGAACCGATCCTATCAGCGTGTGACGACTCTTGATCTTTCTTTAGGAACGCCGTGGGTTTCCTTACTCAAAATGGTCAACAATGAAGGTGTCGCAGACGTTTCACCGCATGACCGAACGAACGCCGCGGACGCGGCGCAACAACGGAGGTAGCCATGAAGATACAGAACATCATCCTGACCATCGCGGCGGCCATTCTCATCGCCGCACCGACGGCGGTTCTGGCCCAGGCCGGTCCCGGACCCGGCGATGGGAGCGGACCCGGCAGCGGCTGGGGAGGCGGCTTCGCGACGCACGGTGGCGGCCAAGGCGGAGGAATGCTGAGAATGATCCCCCGCATTCTCAGGCATCTCGATCTCGAGGCCGGACAGGAGGAGCTGATTGAAGGCATCCTCGAGACCGCCAGATCAGCCATCCAACCCCTCATCGAGCAATCGATGGAGGAGAGAGCCGCATTTCACGAGGATTACGGTATCGGTGATTATGACGCGACTGACGAGACCATCGCAAAAGCCTATCGCGCCTTTTTTGAGTCGCAGGCAGTCATCGAGGTCGAAATCAGGCTCATTTCGGCAGACGCCGTGTCTCAGGTCTGGAACCTCCTGACCCCCGAGCAGCAGCAACAGCTCGAGGAGATGCGCGACAACAGAGACAATCGTTTCAAGCGGCGTTCCGGTGGACGCCGCACGCAGTAGAGTCCTCCTCCCCTCCACAGCGCGGCGGCCTCCCCAGGTCGCCGCGCGCTTTTTCCTTTGGAGCTAACGATGAAGAGCACTTACCGTCGCCTTCCCCTTTTCGTCTGCCTTGCCGTTGCGTTCTTCGGACCGGAGGCCGTGGCGTCGGAGAAGATCGAGAGCAGCCCCACCGGCCACCGCACCGTGATCGACGGCGACCCTTCCGAATGGGAGGGAGTCCCCTTCATCTACCTGCAGCAAAGCCTGCACGTCATGGCAGTCGCCCACGATGACGACAACTTCTATCTCATGTTCCGCTTCGCTGACCAACGGCTGGCCCGACAGCTCATGACGCGCGGGGTCACCCTGTGGATCAACGGCGACGGCAAGACCAAGAAGAAAAAAGAGCAGTTCGCCGTTCGATATCCGGGATCCGAGCAGATCGCGGAGCAGTTCGAAAACGAGGATCCCTGGCAAGGGCGATCGCGACCCGACGAATCGGGAACTACCGGTCGTGGCGGTCCACCGCCGTCCCTCGCCAGCATGCGCCAGGTGCCGGGCCAGCTCACGGTGATCCGAATGGGCATGAAGGAGACGGGAGACGAGAGTGACCCCGACGGCCCGACGGCCGCCTCGGCCCACAACGAGGGAGTCTTTTGCTACGAGTTGAAAATCCCCTTCGCCGGCATCGGAGGCACGATTGCCGACGCGAGCCCGTCCAAGAAAGGGAAGGTGGCGATCGGCATCCAGATCGGCGGCATGACCGAGGCCGAGATGGAAATGCTGGAGGCGACCATGAAGGAAAAAATGGGCGGAATGGGCGGCATGAGTGGTGGTCGAGGCGGCGGTGACATGGGCAGCATGGGTGGTATGGGTGGTGGCCGAGGCGGCGGCGGCATGGGTGGCATGGGGGGTAGTCGTGGGGGTGGCGACATGGGAGGCCGCGGCGGAGAGATGCGCAGCCGGATGAACCCAGAAATCGAGTGGCTGTCGGTCACCCTGCCGCCGGACGAATAGGAAGCGCACAACCATGAATCCCGACGATACTGAACAGAGCGATCTCGAATCGTCCATCGTCGTTCAGGCGGCCCTGCTCCTTCTCGCAATCCTCGCCCTCATCATGCTCACCGGGGTCTGAGGCCAGGAGATTGGAATCGGGTTCGAGTCTTCTTGCTCTGCAGGGTTCTTTGCAGGTTGAACCGTTCATGATTCAATGACGCGGACGTGAGGAGGGCAGCAACAACGGTGAAGGTCAACCCGATCATCCGATTTGCGGTCGAGCGCCGGGTCACCATGGCGATGGCGGTGCTCGGCGTGCTCGTTCTGGGTTGGCTTTCTCTCGACCGGTTGCCGCTGGAGTTCCTTCCCACCTTCTCGTCGTCCTTCATCTCGGTCGATGCCCCCTATCCGTCGTCCTCGCCGGCCGAGACCGAGCGGCTGATCGTCCGCCCGCTCGAGGACAGCCTCAGCACCATGAACGGCATCGAAAGCCTGACTGCGGTTTCCACCGCGTCGTCGGGCAACGTCAGCATCCGCTTCGTCGACGGCACCGACATGGATCTGGCCGCGGTCGATGTCCGCGATCGGGTGGACCGCGTGCGACACCGGCTGCCGGACGATCTCGAGCAGATCCGAATTCGGAGGTTTCAGAGCTCCAACCGGCCGGTCCTGCGGTTTCACGTCAGCGCCGACTGGCCCCGCGAACGCCTCTATCGCTTCACCGAGGATGTCATCGTCCGCCGCCTGCAGCGGCTCGAAGGGGTGGCCGACGTCCAGGTAAGCGGCGATGAGACCAGCGAGATCCAGGTCAACCTGATTTCAGATCGGATGGCGTCGCTCGGGATCGACGTCCGCAACGTAGCCTCGGTGATCCGCTCGAATCACCTGTCGGTGTCGGCCGGCACCGTTCGCGACGGTTCGCAGAGTTTTCTCCTTCGGGTGGAGGGCAAGCTCGGTAGCCTCGACGAGATTCGGGCTCTGCCCCTCGGCGGCGGCCTGCGGCTGGGCGACGTCGCCGAGGTGGTGATGGACTACCCCGAGCAGGAGGAGTGGGACTTCCTCAACGGCCAGGAGGCGTTAAGCGTCTACCTCTACAAGGCCTCGACCGCCAATCTGCTGGCGATGATCGACGGCGCCAAGGCAGAGATCGCTGCCATCCAGGAGCTCCCCGACGCCGACGGTATTCAGTTCAACATCTATCGCGACGATTCCGAAGACGTACGCAACGGCCTCAACGAGCTGCGCAACACAGGTCTGCTCGGCGGCACCCTCGCGGTACTCTTCATGTACCTCTTTCTGCGGCGCCTCCGCAGCACCCTGCTGGTGGCGATCGCGATTCCGGTGTCGGTGGTCATGACCTTCGTCTTCATGTACCTATCCCGCCAGGCAGGGTGGACCGACCTGACCCTCAACATCATGTCGCTGATGGGTCTCATGCTGTCGATCGGCATGCTCGTCGACAACTCCATCGTCGTCATCGAGTCGATCTTCCGTCACCACGAGGACCTCGGCGAGGACGCTCACACGGCGACCCTGCACGGGGCCTCCGAGGTGACCCTGCCGATTGCCGCCTCGACGTTGACCACGGTGTGCGTCTTCCTGCCGATGGTCTTTCTGTCCTCCGGCGGCCGTTTCGCCATTTTCATGAGCAACATCGGGCTCACGGTGGTGGTGGTGATGGCGGCGTCGCTGGTGGTGGCGGTGACCGTCGTGCCGATGGTTGCAGCGAGGTTGCTGCGCGGTGAACGGGCGCGCCAGGGGCTGCTGTGGAACCGAGTCACGGCCGCTTACGCAAGCACGCTCCGTTTCATGCTGCGGCACCGACTCGCCTTCGCGTCGGTGGTCATCCTGGCGCTCATCGGGTCCTGGTACCTCTATCAGAACATCGAACGCTCCTTCTCGAACATGTCTTTCGAGCGCCAGCTGACGATCATGGTGGACACTCCGAAGAGCTCCTCGGTGGAGCAGAAGAGGGAGCTCTACGACGAGGTCTACTCGGTGCTCGACGAGAACCGCGACGAGCTCGAAATCGCCAACATCACCCACACCTTCCGACGCGGGAGCGGTCGCTCCAGGGGATGGTCCAGGGACAACCGGTTCGACATCTACCTCGTCGACGAGGAGACAAGCAGGCTCGACACCGGCCAGATACGCGACCGGATCGAGGCCCTGATGCCGGTCAGGGCCGGTGTCACCTTCACCCTCTCCCGTTCGCAGCGGGGCCGACATGGCTCCGGCTCGAACGTCGAGGTCCAGCTCCGCGGCGATCGCTTCGAAATCCTCGAGCTCTTCGCCAAGCGTGCGGTCGCGGCGCTGTCCGCACTACCCGGAATCAAGGACGCCGATTCCTCGCTCGAGAGCGGGGACGAGGAGGTGCTGGTGCGGCCCGACCGCGAGCGCATCCTGGCCTCCGGTCTGACGTCGCAGGCGGTGGGGCAAAGTGTGTCATCCGCCCTGTCATCGCGCGCCGTGTCCTACTTCGAGGTTGAGGACCGCGAGCTCGATGTCGTGGTGCAGCACCGGGAGCAGGACCGGCAGACCCTCGATCAGCTCAAGAAGCTGCCTCTCACCTTCGGTGACGGCAGGCTCACCATCGGCGCCGTCGCCGACTTCGAGACCGTCCGGGGCGCACGGTCGATCGAGCGCATCGACCGCCAATCGACGCTGACGCTCACCGCCGACACCGCCACCGGAACGCCGGTCTTCATGGCCCAGCGAATGGCGCAACGCGCGATCGAAGACCTCAATCTGCCGGCCGGCTACGAGGTTGTCGAGGGAGAGGACTGGATGCGGGGCGAACAGGATGCCGGCGAGGCCCTCTTTCTGCTGGTCTTCGCCCTGGTGCTGATCTACATGGTGATGGCATCGCTCTTCGAGAGCTTCGCCCAGCCCTTCACGATCATGTTTTCGGTCCCGTTCGCCTTCATCGGCGTCGGCGTCATCATGACCCTCGCCGGACAGGCGCGGTCCTCGAGCTCGGACATGGGCCTCATCATCCTCGCCGGCATCGTCGTCAACAACGCGATCGTCCTGGTCGACCAAATCAACCGTCTGCGCCGCCAGGGCCTGCCCCGTGACGAGGCGATCGTGCTCGGCGGTCGGCACCGCCTGCGGCCCATCCTGATGACCGCGATGACCACCGTGCTCGGTCTGTCGCCGATGGTCGCCGGCTACTTCCTACCGAGCATCTTCGGCGCGCCCGACGGCCGCGCCGCCTTCTGGGCGCCGGTGGGCCTCGTGATTCTCGGCGGCCTCACCACATCCACCTTTCTCACGGTGATGGTCATCCCGACCGTCTACTCGCTGATCGACGACCTCTCCATCTTCGTCCGCCGCATTGCGTCGGCGGCCCTCGGGGCCGCCCCCGTGCCCGTGCCAGTGCCCGATGCACCGGGAAACACAGAATTACCGACCGAACGGAAGTGAACATGAAGCAACTCACAACAGCCCTCCTCATCGTCCTCACCCTCACCGCCTGCGGCGGCTCCAGCGACACCGACCACCGCGAAGGCGGCCGGCGCACGAGCATGGGCGGGCCGACGGGCGGCGGCGCGCCGTCGGCGGCGGTGCCGGTCCAGGTCGAGCCCGTGCCGCGACGGTCCATCTCCCAGTACCTCGAGACCAACGGCACCCTGGAGGCCGAGAACGAGGTCGACATCGTCGCCCGGACGACCGGACCGGTGACCGAGATCAACACCGAAGAAGGCCGGATGATCCGCTCCGGTCAGCTCATCGCCCGGATCGACGAGCGCGAGGCCCACAATCAGGTCGCGATCGCCACCGTCGCCCGCGACGAGGCCCAACTGTCATACGACCGTACCAAGAGCTCGTGGGACGAAGGCCTGGTCAGCCGCGAAGCCTACGACAGCGCCCTGTCACAGCTCAGCTCGACCAGGGCCCAGCTCGAAAGCGCCGAGATCCAGCTCGCCTACACCGAGATCAAGGCCCCCTTCGATGCACTGGTCGTGACCCGCAACATCAAGCTCGCCCAGTACGTCACACCCGGTACCACACTGTTCCGGATCTCCGACTTCACCCCGCTGCTGTGCCGCATCGAGGTCCCCGAGAAGGATTTTTCGCGAGTCCGCATCGGCCAGCCGGCCCACCTCAGGGTCGAGGCCTACCCCGGCGAAAAATTCTCCGCCGAGGTCACGCGGCTCCGGCCGACGGTCGACGCCGCCACCGGGACCTTCACCACGACCCTCGAGGTTGAAGGTCGGGGCAAGCTCCGGCCGGGCATGTTCGCCTCGGTCTACCTGCAGACCGACACCCACGGCAATGCCATCGTGATTCCTCGCAATGCGCTCGTGCTCGACTCGCTCGGCGACACCGTCTACGTCAAATCTGCCGACGTCGCCGAGCGCCGCGAGGTGCGACTCGGGCTGCGCTCCGAGGACTCGGTGGAGGTGCTCGAAGGGCTTGCCGAGGGTGATTTGCTGATCGTCATCGGTCAGGACGGTCTCGCGGACGGTACACCGGTATCTGTGATCGGCGGCGAACTGCCGGCACGCAGGGAGGCGGCCACCGAGTCCCCAGGACCATCGCCCGAAGAGGTCGAGATGATGCGCCGGCGGATGAAGGAACGCGGGAAGTCAGACGAGGAGATCGAGCTTCGGCTGCAACAGATGCGCGAAGCCGGCGGCAGCAGCGCCGGCCGCGAGCCGCGTGGCCAGGGCCGCGACCGGGGGCCCGGCATGGGACAGGCGGCCGGCGGCGAGATCCCGCCGTTCATGGCGCAGCGAATCAAGGAGGCCTCCCGCGAGGAGCTCGAGGGCATCAAGCAGCGTATGAAACAGTTCGGTCTCTCCGACGAACGCATCGAGGAGATCATCACTCGGATCCGCGGCGAGAGTGGGGCGCAACATTGAACCACCAAGGCACCAAGGACACCAAGAGAATCATTTGGGTCGGGCATTCAACCGCACGAGTATCTCCAGCTGTGCTGGGTTCCGAAATCTTTTTTCTTCCTTGGTGCTCTTGGTGTCTTGGTGGTGAGTATGATGTGCCGGCTGAAGGGCTGACGGCATGAAGATCGTCGATTTTTCGATCCGCCGCCCGGTCACGGTCTTCATCTTCTCGGTGGCGGCGGTGGTCTTCGGAATCGTCGCCTTCTCGAACCTCGCGGTCAACCTCCTGCCCGACATCTCCTACCCGTCGCTCACGGTTCGCACCACCTATGAAGGCACCGCACCGGTAGAGATCGAGTCCCTGCTGACGCGCCCGATCGAGAACGCCGTCGGCGTGGTCAACAACGTCGTCCGCGTGACCTCGTCGTCACGGGCCGACGTATCCGAGGTGACCCTCGAGTTCGCGTGGAACACCAACATGGACTTCGCCGCCCTCGACGTCCGCGACCGGCTCGATCGTGTCCGGCTGCCGTCGGATG
>JAIVTZ010000105.1:0-8372 GCA_049188105.1 Deltaproteobacteria bacterium
AATCCGCCCATCGTGGTGAAGATGGCGGCTTCAATCTGGTTGTTGACGCAGTACGAGATGTAGGTGAAGGCGAAGAGCACGAACCAGCGAAAGACCGATGATCCACGGATTCCTCGAGCGAGCAGGTAGAGGGCGGCTCCGAGCACCAAGGCAGCGAGGAGACTCCGAACGGGGCTGTATGCCAGCTCGGGAAATTCCGGGAACTCCATTCCCATCGCCATGATCAATGCTCCGCCGATCATGGTGGCGACGGAGTAGGCAACGGCGATCAGCGGGATCTTCCACAGCCAGCCGATACCACGGCGGTCGTGTTCAGTAGTCATGATCTGATCTTCCTCATTCCTTCTCGAGCTTCGACAGCTCGTCGATGGCTCGTTTGGCCCAGCGCGCGCTGGCGCTGTAGCTCTGGATGCCGTGCTCGAGCGCCAACCGTCCGCACGGGGACAAGTGCTCCTTCATCTGAACCCGGAGCTCCTCGAGATGGTTGACATATGCTTCGGCCTCGGTGCGGAACTCACTGAGAAAGCGCAGCGCCTCTGCGTACCCGAGGCGCTCGATGAAGGCGAAACGGAGCATCACGAGGTCGAAGTGCCAGATCAGCTCCTCGTGGTTGACCGGTTTTTCGAGCTCGGCCCGAAGAATCGTGTCTCCGTCCTCGGTGATCGAGTAGACGAGGCGGGGACGGAGAGAGTCCAGGTTGTCGGTGCGTCCGCGGATCCATCCCTTTTTCTCGAGGCTCTTGAGGGCCGGGTAGATGGCCCCGGGACTGCTGCTGAAGTTGCCCATCGGCGTTGTTTCGAAGACCTTTCTCAGGTCGTAGCCGGACTGCGGATTCATGGCGACCAGCCCGAGAATGGCGAGTCGAAGCGGGGTGAGGGTCACGGCATCACTCATAGTACGAATAGATATAATACGATTCGTACTATTTGTCAAGCCCCCTGGTCCTTCCGGATCAGTAGAATCACTGGTGGCGGGGTGATCGACCGTTGATTGGAGAGCCGGGATGACCAGGAGCCGCTGAATTCGTCTTACAATGACCTCGGCCGGCAGAGCCGGCCGGGGGGGGATCCGTGGGACAACTGGCGATCCTGGACTGGCTTGCGATCGGTCTGTACTTTGCGGTGATCTTCGGGGTCGCATGGTGGGTCGCCGGGCGCAAGAAGGCAACTCACGAGTCGTCGGCCGGCTACTTTCTGGCCGGACGCAACGTCGGTTGGTTCGTGGTCGGGGCGGCGCTCTTTGCCTCCAACATCGGCTCCGAGCACCTGGTGGGGCTGGCCGGAACCGGCTACGACAGCGGAGTAGCGGTCGGCCAGTTCGAGGTCCTGGCCTCACTCATTCTCCTCATTCTCGGGTGGGTCTTCGTGCCCTTCTACATCAGGAGCGGAGTCTATACGATGCCCGAGTTCCTCGAGCGCCGCTACTCGCCGGCGGCGCGCTGGTATCTCGCCGTCATCTCGATCGTCGGCTATGTCCTGACCAAGATCTCGGTGACCCTCTTCGCCGGCGGGATCGTCTTCGAGGTGTTCTTCGGTGGCGGGTTCTGGACCGGCGCCCTGATCATCGTCCTCGCGACCGGCGTCTACACCGTTGCCGGAGGGCTGCGCGCGGTGCTCTACACCGAAACCTTGCAGACAGTGGTGCTGATCGGCGGTGCGGCTCTGGTGACCGGTGTCGGGATCGCCAAACTCGGCGGCTGGGGCGCGATGCGCTCGCTGGTCGACGCCGGTCACTTCGACATGTGGAAGCCGATGACCGATCCCTCCTTTCCATGGACCGGGATCCTCTTCGGGGCGCCGATCCTCGGCGTCTGGTACTGGTGCACCGACCAGTTCATCGTCCAGCGGGTGTTGTCGGCCAACGGCATCGACGATGCCCGGCGGGGGACCATCTTCGGTGGGTTCCTCAAGCTTCTGCCACTCTTCATCTTCGTGATTCCGGGGGTGGTGGCGGCAGCGCTGGTTTCGACCGGACAGCTCGAGCTCGCACGCGCCGACCACGCACTGCCGCAGATGATCCTCGTGCTCCTGCCGGTGGGGCTGCGGGGGCTGGTGCTGGCGGGCTTCCTGGCCGCCCTCATGAGCTCGCTGGCCGCGGTCTTCAACTCCTGCTCGACCCTCATCACATGGGACGTGTACCGGAAGCTCCACCCAAACGCCTCCGAAAGGCAGCTGGTACTCGTCGGCAAGGTGGCGACGGTCTTTCTGGTCGGGTTCGGGCTGGCCTGGATTCCGTTCATGAAGCACATCTCGGGTCAGCTCTACGTCTATTTGCAGAGCGTACAGGCATATATCGCGCCGCCGATCGCGGCGGTGTTTCTGCTCGGCGTCTTCTCCAAAAGGGTCAACGCCAGGGGCGCGATGGCTTCGCTCGCCACCGGATTCGTCTTGGGGATAGGTCGCCTGATCCTCGAGCTGAGCAAGGGCTCGCAGAGTGGTTTTCTCTACTGGTACGCCGATATCAACTTCCTCCATTTTGCGATCCTGCTCTTTGTGGTGTGCACGGCGGTGCTGGTCGTGGTCAGCCTGGCGACTCCGCCTGAGAGCGATGAGCAGTTGGCCGGGCTGACCTTCGCCACTGCCGATGCGAAGCACGCGGAAGGGACCGGAGACGACCGGCGGCTGGTTTCCGACTCGGCCTGGCGGCGCAAGGATCTCTGGTTGTCGGTGGTGCTCGTGATCTGCGTCGGGCTGGTGTGGCTTTACTTCCGAGGGTGATTCGAACGACGGGGGACGGAATATGCGTACAACGAAGGTGGTGACGGCGGCGGTCATCGTGGCGATCAGTCTCTTCGGCATGGGGATTGCGATGGGAGCCGACGAGGAGAGCTCGACATCGGGTACGCCGGTCATCCACCCCGACCGATGGCCCTTGCTCTCAAATCCGGTACGGGCCGACTCCACGATGGAGACTGCGATCGACGAGCTGCTGGCGCGAATGACGGTGGAGGAGAAGGTCGGACAGGTGATCCAGGGCGAGATCCGCCACGTGACCCCGGCCGACGTCAAGGCCTACCACCTGGGCTCGGTGCTCAACGGCGGCGGCTCCCACCCCGGCAACGCGAAGCGCACCGATCCCGAGGACTGGCTGGCTTTGGCTGATTCCTACTGGGAGGCGTCCATGGACACCTCGGGCGGCGGCGCGGCGATCCCGATCATCTGGGGGACCGATGCTGTCCACGGCCACACCAACGTCATCGGCGCCACCGTCTTCCCCCACAACATCGGTCTCGGCGCCGCCCGCAACCCCGAGTTGATCCGACGCATCGGCGAGGTGACGGCGGCCGAGATCGCGGTCACCGGCCTCGACTGGGACTTCGGGCCAGTGGTTGCCGTGGTCCGCGACGACCGCTGGGGGCGGACGTACGAGAGCTACTCCGAGGACCCCGGGATCGTGCGCGCCTATGCGGCCGAGATGGTCAAGGGTCTGCAGGGGGTTGCCGGCGCGCCGGGCTTCCTCGACGAAAGGCACGTGATCGCCACTGCCAAGCATTTCCTGGGCGACGGCGGCACCACGGGCGGGAAGGACCAGGGCGACAACCTCTCGAGCGAGGCCGAGCTGCGCGACATCCACGGCGCCGGGTACTTCTCGGCGATCGAGGCCGGGGTGCAGACCGTGATGGCCTCGTTCTCGAGTTGGCAGGGCCGCAAGATCCACGGCAACTCCGAGCTCCTGACCGATGTCCTCAAGGGGCGCATGGGCTTCGACGGTTTTGTGGTCGGCGACTGGAACGCGCACGGCCAGGTCGATGGCTGCTCGAACGACAGCTGTGCTGCGGCGTTCAACGCCGGCGTCGATCTCTTCATGGTGCCCGAAGACTGGAAGGCTTTGTGGGAGAACACCCTCGCCCAGGTGAGCTCGGGCGAGATCTCGATGGAGCGCCTCGACGACGCGGTGCGCCGCATCCTCCGGGTCAAGATGCGGGCCGGTTTGTTCGAACGCGGCAAGCCATCGAGCCGCCCGTCGGCCGGGGATCTCGAGCTCTTCGGCTCGCCTGAGCACCGCGCGCTGGCCCGCGAGGCGGTGCGCGAGTCGCTGGTGCTGCTCAAGAACAACGGCGGGCTGCTGCCGTTGCGGCGGGATCAGAGGGTGCTGGTGGCGGGAGACGGCGCCGACGACATCGGCAAGCAATGCGGTGGCTGGACCATCTCCTGGCAGGGTAACGACAACGAAAACGCCGACTTCCCGGGAGCCACCTCGATCTGGGACGGCATCCGCGAGGCGGTGGAGAGCGGCGGCGGCGCCGCGGTCCTGAGCGTGGACGGCGGCTTCGAGCAAAAACCCGACGTGGCGATCGTGGTCTTCGGCGAGGACCCCTACGCGGAGTTCCAGGGCGATCGCGACACCCTCGAGTACGGCTACTCGCGGCCGGGCGATGTGAAGCTGTTGAAAAAACTGCAGATGGCCGGCATCCCGGTGGTGTCGATCTTCCTCTCTGGGCGGCCGCTGTGGGTCAACCCCGAGCTCAACACATCGGATGCCTTCGTCGCCGTCTGGCTGCCGGGATCGGAGGGTGCGGGGGTGGCGGATGTGATCTTCCGCGAGACAGACGGGACCGTTGACCACGACTTCAGGGGAAAGCTCTCGTTCTCCTGGCCGCGGACTGCCATCCAGACCCCGCTCAACTATGGCGACGAGGGCTACGACTCGCTCTTCGGCTTCGGCTTCGGTCTCAGATACGGGGACCGCTGGGACCTGCGCGAGCTGCCCGAGGCGACCGGGATCGTTGGACCCTCGTCGAGCCGCACCGTTTACTTCAAAGGCGGACCGGTGGCGCCGTGGAAGCTCTTCGTCGGTGACGGCGTGGACTGGGCGGTGCCGATTGCGGGCAGCACGACGACCACCCGGCACTCCGACAACCTGGTGATCACCGCGGTCGACCGCCAGATGCAGGCGGACGCCCGCTTGGCGCGTTGGTCGGGCCGAGGGGTGGCCATGGTCTACCTGCGCGCCGACGAGGCCATCGACCTCACCCGCGAGGCCAATGGCGGCATCGCGTTGGTCTTCGACGTCCTGGTCGAAGAACCGCCCTCATCGGGCGTGATGCTGGGGATGATCTGTGGCGACCAATGCGCCAGCCGCATTGTTATCACCGCGCTCCTGAATGGATTGCGGGTCGGCGAGTGGCACACCGTGACCGTCCGCCTGAGCTGCTTCGCCGACGTCGGGATCGACCTTGCGCACGTCACGACGCCGTTCCTGATCGCCACCGACGGTGAGCTGGCGCTGCGCTTCGCCGACGTGCGGCTGGAGTCGGCGGCGGAAGGGGAGGTTCCCTGTCCGTAAGAGACGCGGTGACAGTCAGTCGCCAAGCACGGCGTCGATGGTCTCGAGCTCGTCGGCGCCGAAATCGAGGCGGTCGAGAGCGGCAACCGCCTCCTCGATCTGGCCAGGCCGACTGGCGCCGATGAGGGCGGAGGTGACTCCCGGCTGGCGGAGCACCCAGGCGACGGCCATCTGTGCCATGGTCTGGCCGCGTGCCGCGGCCACGTCGTTCAACCGGCGGACGGTGTCCACGAGCTTCTCGGTCACTGCGTTCCGCGACAGGTAGCTGTCGTCCCGTGCGGCGCGTGAACCGGCCGGGATCCCTTCCAGGTAACGATCGGTGAGCAGCCCCTGGGCGAGCGGTGAAAACACGATGCAACCCACGCCCTCGTCGGTGAGGACCTCGAGCAACCCGTCTTCGATCCAGCGGTCGAGGAGGCTGTAGTTGGGCTGGTGGATCAGGCACGGGGTCCCGAGCGAACGCAGGATCTCAGCCGCTCGGCGTGTGAGGTCCGGCGGATACATCGAGATGCCGGCGTAGAGGGCACGTCCCGAGCGGACGATGGAGTCGAGCGCCCCCATGGTCTCCTCGAGAGGGGTCTCGGGGTCCGGCCGGTGGTGGTAGAAGATGTCGACATAGTCGAGCCCCATGCGGGCGAGGCTCTGGTCGATGCTCGCCACCAGGTACTTGCGCGATCCCCAGTCGCCGTATGGCCCGGGCCACATATCCCACCCGGCCTTGGAAGAGATGATGAGCTCGTCGCGGAGCGGGGCGAAATCCTGCGCAAAGAGCCGCCCGAAGGTCTCCTCCGCCGAACCGTAGGGCGGTCCGTAGTTGTTGGCGAGATCGAAGTGGGTGATCCCGAGGTCGAAGGCGCGCCGTAGCATCGCGCGGGCGTTCTCCAGGGAGTCGACGCGGCCGAAGTTGTGCCACAGCCCGAGCGACACCGCGGGGAGCTTGATTCCGCTCCGACCGCAGCGGTTGTAGATCATCGAGTCGTAGCGATCCGGTGCCGGCGAGTATTGGACGTTCATGCTTCCCCCTCCGTCCTCTTCGAAAGGCCGATCCAGATCGCGGAGTGATCATCGCTATGATTGCACGATCGGTGCAGGCCCGATAACGTGGCGAAGAGTTATCCTGACTGGTGGGCAAAGGGGAACGCTCGATGAATGACACCATGACCCTTGGCAGTTTCGCTCTCATGATGCTCGCGATTGTCCTGTCTCCCGGTTGCGGTGGCCGGACCGCGGAGGAGCCTGTGGACGTTCCGGACATTTTCTCCCGCAAGTCCATCCTCTCCGCCATGGAGAGCGCCTTCGACTGGCAGATCGACAACATCGTCTACTCAGCGCCGTTGCCGGATGGCGGGTTCCAGGACGTGAGCGACACCGAGTGGGTCCGCGGAGCCTTCTTCGCGGGGGTGATGGCCGCCTCCGAGGCGACCGGCAACCCCAGGTACCTGGATGCGGCGATGGAGATCTCGGAGCGCAACGGCTGGCAGCCCGGCCCGCGGCCGCGCCACGCCGACGACCACTGCATCGCCCAGACCTACGCCAAGATCTTCCTGGCCGATCGTGATCCAAGAATGATCGAGGCCACCGTCGCGCGTTTCGACGAGATGATCGCCGAGCCTCGGCCGGGTCCCGAAACGGGGTGGGCCGAGGACGACAACTGGTCGTGGTGCGACGCCCTCTTCATGGCGCCGCCGACCATGGCCCTGGTCGCCGAGGCGACTGGCGACCTCCGCTACCTCGACCTCATGAACACCATGTGGTGGGAGACGTACGACTACCTCTACGATCCTGAGGAGCACCTGTGGTACCGGGACGGGCGCTACGTCATTCAGACCGATGGATCGGGACCTCGGACGCCGAGCGGTCAGAAGATCTTCTGGTCGCGGGGCAACGGTTGGGTCTTTGCCGGACTGGCGCTGGTCCTCGAGCACATGCCGGCCGACTATCCCGAGCGGCCGCGCTACGAGGCGCTTTTTCGCGACATGGCAGCGACCCTGATCCGCATCCAGGGCGAGGACGGCCTCTGGCGCTCGAGCCTGCTCGACCCCGACGAGTACCCGATCCCCGAGTCCAGCGGCAGCGGCTTCTTCGTCTACGGGCTGGCGTGGGGGCTGAACAACGGGGTGCTTGACTCCGCCACCTACCAGGCGGCGGTGCGCGAGGGTTGGCGGGGGCTCAACTGGGCGCTGCAGCCGGACGGACGCCTCGGTTGGGTGCAGCAGATCGGTTATGACCCGCGCTCGGTGACCGCCGACGACAGCATGGAGTACGGCACCGGCGCCTTCCTCCTCGCCGGAAGCGAAATGCTGCGCCTCGAAGGCGAGTAAATGGTAAAGAGTCAAGGGTTGAGCCTCTTGCAAAATTCAGAGCCAGAGGGGGCGGGGATAAACCCCGCCCCTACGAAAACACGCGTAGGGGAGGGGTTTATCCCCTCCCCACCGAGTCGCTGCTTCGTCGACGAAACGCCTATGCTTGAGAAGTCCCGCCCCCAGGCTGTGATAGGTTGGCTCAAATGTTCAAATGTCGCCGACTCAAGGGACCGTCAACATCGCCAACCCTGGCACCTGACCGCCGTCCCCGGCACCGATCTGACCCTGACTTTGCTTTGTGAGGGTGAAACTCATGAATGAATTAAAAGAGAGTTTGAGAACCGGCTGGAGTTCCGGCCTCGCACGGGTGGGCATGTGGGCGCTCCTCTTCGAGGCGATCACGGGTCTGGCGGTGACGCTGGCTCCCTTCCACGCGACGGTTGAATGGGGGCTCCTGGTCCACACCGCGATCGGTCTCCTGGTCCTGGTGCCCTTGACGATCTACATGATTCTCCACTGGGCCGATTACCGGCCCTTCTCGATGTCGGATGTGGTTCTGTTAGGTTATGTCGCCGCCGTCAGTCTTCTGGTGTGTTCCGTTTCGGGGTTGGTGGTGACTTTCCAGGGGCTGTTCGACCTGCGGATGGCGCCTTTTTGGCGCCAGACCCACCTCATCTCCACCATCGTCCTGCTGGTGACGGTGGTTCCGCACCTGTTGCTGATCGTCGTCCGCCCACAGGGGCGGGAATCGCGAGGACCGGCCCTGCGGCTTATGGGCCTGTC
>JAIVTZ010000106.1:0-8356 GCA_049188105.1 Deltaproteobacteria bacterium
GCCAGGGCCCGGTGCTGGCAAATGTTCAGGCCGGCCGTGACGATGCTTTCGGGCCGGTTGCAGGCGCGACCGCGGTCAAGGTCTTCGACCTCAACGTGGCGACGGTCGGATGCACCGCTGCGCGGCTCGCGGGTGACGGCCTCGGCGTGCGCAGTGCCTGGATCAGCACCGAGGACCGCGCCCACTACTGGCCGGAAGCACAGCTCATCCTCCTCACCATGGTCTATGACCCTTCGACCCGCCGCGTCCTCGGCGTCCAGGGCGTCGGAGAAGAGGGGGAGGTTGCCAAGAGGATCGATGTCGCCGCCCAGCTCGTCCTCCGCGGCGCCACCATCGATGATTTCACGCGGATCGAGCACCCCTACGCGCCGCCCTACGCTCCGGCCATCGAGCCCCTGGCGGTGCTGGCATATGCTGCCGAGAATCAAACTGAGGGCATCGACATGTTGTCGCCCCTGACAGATCTCGAGACAACCACGGTGCTTGACGTTCGGGTGCCGGAGGAACGCGAGGAGCGGCCCCTGAGCCGGCCGGTTGATCGAGATCGAGGTCAGCGAGGTCCGCGACCGTGCCGGGGAGATCCCGGAAGGCCCCCTGCTCGTGGCCTGCGCCCACGGGACCCGCTCGGCCGAGGTCGTTCGATGGCTTACCCAGAAAGGCATTCAGGCCCGCTACCTCGGCGGAGGCGTCAGCTGGCGCGTGCGCGCGCTGAACCCTCCGGATTAGGCACATCTTGGGCTGCGGCGAGGAGGCACTCGGTTGGCGCAGCCTTGACAGTTCATCGCCAAGGCACTATCATGATTAACGAGAACTAACGCCATGTAAGTATCGTTAGGTTCACGGAGGTCACATGTCCCAGACCAAGGTCGGAGAGCCGGGCGCGGCGGCGTACGACACAGATGCGCGTGATCTCACACCGGAGCTCACCCGCCTCGCCGATGAGCTCTATCGGGAGGCGTTTCTTCGGCCGGTAGGGAAGACGGCTCCGGAGTCGTTCCAAGCTCTGCTCGCGTCCCGGGGTGTCAGCATGGAGGTCGGTGAGTTGCTGAGGTCCGCCATGGCGGTGGTCATTGATCTGCCGAAAGTCGGCCCGGCGGCCGCCGGGCCGGTGCTCACCGATGCCGAGGTCGCGGTTCTCTCCGAAGGAGGGTTCGAGACCGACCTACAACAGGAAGGCGACGATCCCATCGCCCTCGGCATCGGGCGGTTTGCGTCGCTGATTGCCGCAAGCCTGACCACCGCCGGCGCAGCCAGACGCGTCGGGGTCAACTCGAGCCGCATCCGTCAGCGGCTCAAGGCGCGCACCATCTACGGATTCAAGCACGGCCCCGACTGGAGGATTCCGGCATTCCAGTTTTCGGGCCGGATCTTGGTGCCGGGCATTGACAAGGCAATCAAGGTTCTCCCCGCCGATCTCCACCCTCTGGCAGTGGCCACCTGGTTCATCACCCCCAACCCCGACCTCGTCGACGAAACGGCCGGTGAGCCCGTGACGCCGCTCGAGTGGCTCGGCGCCGGTCGCGATTCCGACACCGTCGCCGCACTCGCCGCCGACCTCTGATGGCGAAGTTCCCCGAGCCGCCGAGCCTGTCCGATCTCGAAAGGCTCGGCGTCAGGCCGGCAGAGCAGCACACCGTCAAACAGGGCGCCCGGTTGTGGAGGATCTACTTCCAGAACGGCCCCCAACCGTCAACGTGGAATCAGTTTCGCGCCTGGGGACCCACCGATTCGAGGTTCGACCATCAGCCACCTCCTCCCGCCGTCTCCGACCGGAAGATCCTCTACGCCGCGACCCTCGGGCGAGTGTGCGTTGCTGAGGTTTTCCAGACCACCCGAACCGTCGATCGCCGCCGAAGAGCGCCGTGGCTGGTCGCCTTCGAGATCACCCGCAACCTGACCCTCCTCGACCTCTCGGGCGACTGGCCCACGAGGGTGGGCGCCTCCCAAGCCATCAACTCCGGCCCGCGCAAGAGGGCGCAGCGCTGGTCCCGCCGCATCTACGAGGCGTTTCCCGCCCTCGACGGCATCCACTACCCGTCCTCGATGTCCGGCGGTGAGTCCGCCGTCGCTCTCTTCGAACGCGCGGAGGACGCCGTTGCACCGTCCCCGAGCTTCCACCGCGCCCTGGTCGACCCCACCATCCTGCCCTATCTGAGGGATGCCGTCCGGCGGGTGGGGTATGCGATGGTGTGAAGCTCGGCAACCGACAGGTTTTGTGCAAGTTATAGGAAGACAAGGATTTTCGCGGATTGTACTCGAGTACGTCGCCCATGGGAATCCGCAGTCTGACGACGAAATTGCCCCAAAGCGCCGTTTCTGGACGAGAACAGGCTAATCGAACCAGATCGCCTCGGTGTAGTGATCTCGAATACTGGCGTCCCGCGTGAGCAGCGGCATCTGCCGCACCTGTGCCTGGGCAACGACGATTCGGTCAAAGGGATCTCGCGTCCAGTCGTTGCTGAGGGCTTCGGAAATGACCTGCGCGAACGGCAATTCGCAGCGGGCAAGACCGATCTCCTCCTCCAGAGTGTCGACGACAACCGAACCGGGTTGGGTTGTCCTCTGCAGCTCGTAAAGGTATTGGAGCTCGAGCTCCACAACTGGCGAAATGAGAAGCTCTTCGGAGTCGATCAACGATTGAGCTTTGGCCGGGAAAAGATCCACCTCTCCAGCGTAAAGCCACGCCACAACGTGGGTGTCGAGGTACATCATGGATTCCACTCCCGCGACCAGTCGAGGTGGACGATCTCCTCCGGATCTGCGAGAAGGTACGACCGGCGTTCGAGCCGCGCAATCCGCGACGGCGGATCGGTCGGAATGATCCGCAGGGTTCTGCCCTTCCTCCGAACGTCGACCGGAACCCCGGTTTCGAGGACCCGGTCGAGAATCCGATAGATGTTTTCCCTCAGCTTCGATGCAGTCAGCGCCATGGTGTCTCTCCCATAATCAAATGTACATCGATCTCGTACGTACGTCAAATATATATACATACGTACGTTTTCTCGGTGTCGATCTCTCAGCTTCGTCAGCTGGCCCGGAGAATCATGAGTGTTCGTCGCGAAAAGCGGGAGGCGCCGTGCCCAGTGGGGTTTGCTCGCCTCGGGGTGCTCCACGTACTGTCAGTACGCGTCCGCGCCCCTCGGGTGGGGTGGGCGGCATTCCTCATTCCTCATTCCTCATTCCTAATCCGTACGAGCTCCGTTGCCAGCTGTTTCTTCAACGTAACATTGGAGCTGAATGGCTGTTCAGTGTTACACTTCTGGAAACGCGGTCGATGCTGCCGTGACAGTTGTTTTCCGGGGTTTTTTATGTATCCCGTCACGCTTGAGGTCAAGAACCGTCGCTGTCTGGTTGTGGGAGGGGGCGGCGTTGCCTTGCGCAAGGTGCAAGGTCTGGTCGAGGAGGGGGCGCGGGTCACGGTCGTGGCGCCCGAGATCGTGGCGCCGCTGGCCGAGATGGCCGATCGCGGGGAGATTGATCTCGAGAGACGGCCCTACCGTGCGGATGCCGTCAGCGGCTGGACGCTCGTTTTCGCCGCCACCGACGACCGGGAGATTAACGCGTCGGTGTTTTGCGACGCCGAGGAGGCCGGCGTGTGGTGCAACGTCGCCGACGACCCCGAGCTGTGCTCCTTCCACCTGCCGGCGCGGGTCCGCCGCGGTCCCCTCCAGATCGCGATCGGGTCGGCCGGTGAGGCACCGTTCGTGGTGCGTCGCCTGCGCCAGCTCCTCGAACGGCGCTTCGGCGCGGAGTGGGGGGAGTGGTTGTCGGCCGCTGCCCGCTACCGCGGTGCCGTGCGGGGACTGAAGGCGCCGCGCGATCGCGAGGAAGCGCTCTTCGACCGGTTCTTCGAAGCCACCGTGGATCCCGATCGGCTCACCGCGCGGGTGCCGACGGCCGCGGAGGAGGAGGGTTGGCTCGGAGCGCCGGTCGACCATCACGCGGCCGAGGGGTTGAAGGTCGAGGAAGATCCGACCGGAGGCGACGGGCGTGAGGGCGCGCTGGTGTCGTTGGTCGGCGCCGGTCCGGGCTGCCCCGGTCTGCTCACGTTACGCGGTCGACAACGCCTGCTCGAGGCGGATGCGGTGGTCTATGACCGGCTCGCGGCGCCCGCACTGCCCTGCGAGCTGCAGCCCGAAGTGGATCTCCACCCGGTCGGCAAGACGGCGGGCAACCACCCGGTCCCCCAGGAGGAGATCAACGCCCTCCTGGTCCGCCTGGCCCGTGCCGGCAAGCGGGTGGTTCGCCTCAAGGGCGGCGATCCGTACATCTTCGGCCGCGGCGGCGAGGAGGCCGAAGTGCTCGCGGCGGAGGGAATTCCGTTCGAGGTGGTTCCCGGGGTCACCTCCGGCGTGGCGGCGATGGCGTGGGTCGGCGTACCGGTCACCCACAGACGGGAGGCGGTGCGATTGACCCTGCTCACCGCCCACGAGGCGATCAAGAGCGACGGGCCTCAGGTGCGGTGGGATGTGCTCGCAAAGGACCCGAACGCAACCCTGATCGGCTACATGGGAGTCAGCGCGTTGCCGCAGGTGGTGGCCAACCTCCTCGACGGCGGTATGGATCCGGAGACGCCGGCGGTCATGGTGGAACAGGGAACGACCTCGGCGCAGCGCCATGTGGTCGCCACCCTCGCCGACCTGCCCGCTGCCGTCGAGAAGGAGGGATTGGGGCCGCCGGCCCTGTTTGCCATCGGCCCGACGGTCGGCCATTCGGGGACCCTGGATTGGGTCGCGCGACTGCCGTTGACGAGGCAACGGCTGGTGGTGCCGAGCTCCCAAAAGGACCTGGCGATTGCTCTCGAGGCTGCCGGCGCGGAGGTCGTTCTCGTGCCCCTGCCGGTCACCCCGGCGGCACGGGTGGTGATGGGTGCGCTGCCGCTGACCGGCTGTGTGACCTGCACCGCGCCGGAGGTCGACTGGCTCGACGAGGAGCGTGGCGGGCCGGGTTGGAGCGACGAAATGGTGGCGTGGTGCATCGGGCCGGAGGCCGCCGCACGGGCGCGCGATCGGGGCTGGCCCGTGGTCCGCGAGCTGGCGGAGACCATCGATGATCGGGAGCTTGTGGCGAGGATAGCTGGTGATGCGCACGGGTAGGGCGAAGGATGTGGCGAGTGGCAGGCGGTCTCGACGATGATCAAGCTCGGCCTGCGTATCCGCTTCTTTCTCTACTCCAACACCTTGATTGTCGTGACCATGACTCTGGTCGCGGTTCTCGGGGCGATCTACCAGCGCGGTACCTACTTCGACGCCATCGTCAGCCGCGGCCGCAGCATCGTCGAGGCCATGGCCATTCCGATCACCTACATCGAGAATGGGGCCGAGATCAGTGAGACCGGGCTCGTCGAGCGCTACGTAGCCGAGGTCATGGCGCGCAACCGGGACGTGATGCGCTACGTCGTCGTGACCGATGCGGCCGGCACCGTCACCCACTCGAGCCGGCCCGAGATGACGGGCCGCCCCTTCGCGCGCGCCCTCGCGGAGGAAAGCGTCGGCGATGATCCACAGACCGACGAGCGGCAGGGCGACGGCGGCGAGGACCTGCTCGAGATTCGTACCGCCCTGGCCGAGGACGACCGGTTCGTGGGGACGCTTGCGGTCGGCTTCTCCCTCGAGCCGATCGAACGGGAGGTGCGCGACGTGGCGGGGCGGGTAGCCCTGGTGGCCCTGGTGTTGATGCTCGGCAACTCGATCATGACGGCGCTCTACGTGGAGACTCTGATTCGTCCGATCCTCAACCTCAACGAGACCATGAAGCGGGCCGGCCGGGGCGATCTCTCGGTTCGCGCGCCGAGCCGCCGCGGCGACGAGGTCGCCGAGCTGAGCGACGTCTTCAACCGGATGATGAACGAGCTCGAAGCTTCCAGGGAACGCGAGGAGCTGCAGCGTGCCCAGCTCGCTCACACCGAGAAGATGGCAGCGGTCGGGACCCTCGCCGCCGGGGTCGCGCACGAGGTCAACAACCCTCTCTCCGGGGTCCTGGCGAGCATCGAGAACATGCGTGACAACCCGGACGACGAGGAAATGCGCGACCGCTACCTACAGCTCATCGCCGACGGTCTCAAACGCATCGAACGGACGGTCGCCAACCTCCTCAACTTCGCCCGACCGCGCGAGATCAAGCTCGAGCCGACATCGGTGAACCACAACCTGCAACATGTGGTCGAGCTCGTGGGCTATCAGCTGCGCGCCGGCGGGGTCGAGGTCGAGATGGACCTCGACCCCAGCCCAGCGATCGTCGAGGCCGACCACTTTCAGATGGAGCAGCTGTTCCTCAACCTGGTGCTCAACGCCCTCGACGCCATGAAAGAGGGCGGAATGCTGTACCTGCGGACTCGGGTGCGCGGCGGCAAGATGATCGCCGAGGTCCGCGACACCGGCCACGGCATCTCGGCCGACATCCGCGATCGGATCTTCGACCCGTTCTTCACCACCCGTGAGGTTGGGGAAGGCACGGGTCTCGGTTTGGCGGTGACCGGCAGCATCGTTGCCGCTCACGGCGGCACGATCGAGGTCGAGTCTTCGGTTGGCCGGGGGACCACGTTTCGTGTCATCATAACTGCCATGGCGGGGGACTGGACTGAGGAAAAATCGTGATGAAGATTTGCGGACACCGGTTGTTGATCGTCGAGGACGAGCCACTGCTGCGAATCACCATGGCCGATGCCCTGCGCAAGGAAGGCTGGGCGGTGGATGTGGCCGAGGACGGCGTCAAAGGCGCCGCCCTCTTCGACCAGCACCAGCACGATCTCGTCGTCGCCGATCTCGTGATGCCGCGTCTCGGCGGCCTCGAGCTCCTCAAACGGATCAAGGCGCTGAGCCCGGACACCACGGTGGTCATCATCACCGCCCACGGAACGGTCGACCGTGCGGTGGAGGCGATGCGCGAGGGCGCCACCGATTTCATCGCCAAACCCTTCTCGATGGCCCAGCTGGTAGTTCGCTTGAGCAACGTGTGCTCGGTGCGCTTTCTGCGAGAGCAAAATGTGCGGCTGCAGGCGCAGCTCGAGCAACGCCACTCGTACTCGAACATCATCGGCAAGTCCAAGCCCATGCAGGAGGTATTCGAGCTGATTCGGCTCGTGGCCGACTCTGATGCCTCGGTCATCGTTCACGGCGAGAGCGGCACCGGCAAGGAGATGGTGGCATCCGCCATCCACTTCAACTCACCGCGCCGCGCCAAGCCGTATCTTCGGGTCAGCTGCGCCTCGCTGCCCGAATCGCTCATCGAATCCGAGCTCTTCGGATTCGAGAAGGGGGCGTTCACCGGCGCCAGTGAACGGCGAATCGGGCGATTCGAAGCGGCGAGCGGGGGCACCCTCTTCCTCGATGAAATCGGCGAGCTCCCGCTGTCGTTTCAGGTCAAGCTCCTTCGAGTCCTGCAGGAGCGCCAGATCGAGCGTCTCGGCTCGAATCGGCCCATCGATGTCGATGTCCGGATCGTCTCGGCATCGATACGTTCGCTCGATGAGGAGATACGTCAGGGACGGTTCCGCGAGGATCTCTTCTTTCGGGTCAATACGGTCGCCATCGACCTTCCGCCGCTCCGCGAGCGTCGTGAGGACATCCCATTGCTGGCGGAGTCATTCCTGCAGGAGCTTGCATCCGATCGCCGGCGCGAGATCGAGGGTTTTACCGACGATGCCATCGATCTCCTCGAGATGCACCCATGGCCGGGGAATGTCCGCGAGCTCCGCAACGTGGTCGAACGGGCGGTCCTCTTTTGCCGGGGTCCGGTGGTGACGGTCGACGAGCTGCCGCCGAATATCCGCGGTGGCTCACCACAGACGATCGTCGGCGATCCTTCCCAGGTCGTGTCCATGCAGACGGCGGTGGGGCGAGCCGAGACCGAGGCGATCCAGACGGCCCTCGCCGCCACCCAGGGTCGGCGGGCCGACGCGGCCGAGCTCCTCGGCATCAGCCGCAAGACTCTGTGGGAGAAGATCAAGCACCTCGAAATCTCAGTAGATTAGTTTTGAGTTTTGAGTTTTGAGTTTTGGGTTCCCATCCCCCTCCCCTCAACTGGGAATCAATCGGGGTGGGCGGGGGATAACTCAAAACTCAAAACTGAGGCTCATCCGGAAAACCGTGAGGTCTCCTCATGAATGAAGAGGAGATGGAGCTTGGAGTATTCGGTATCCTTGAATCCGTAGGCTAGTTCCCATCCGGAAACTCTGGTGGGAACTGCGTAGTTCTCGATGCAGAAACGAGCGATTTTTGTGCAAGTTCTAGGAAGACAAGGATTTCCGCGGAGGCGTACCCGAGTACGCCGCACAAGGGAATCCGCAGTCTGACGACCAAATTGCCAAAAAGCGCCGTTTCTGGACGAGAACTAGCCCTTGAGTCGTCCCAGCTCG
>JAIVTZ010000107.1:0-8349 GCA_049188105.1 Deltaproteobacteria bacterium
ATCGGCGGCACCAAAGTGACTGTCGGCGCGGGCGAGATCGTACGCATGCCGGCCAATGTGCCGCACGCCCTGGACGCCCCCGAGCCGGCGAGGATGCTGCTGACCATGCTGCGCGAGCCCAAGACGGAGGATTGAGATGGCCGTTCGCGAGGTGATCGAAATCGACGAATCGTTGTGCGACGGCTGCGGCGATTGCGTGACCTCGTGCGCCGAAGGGGCGATCGCAATCATCGACGGAAAGGCGCGGCTGGTAAGCGACGTCTACTGTGACGGTCTCGGCGCGTGCCTCGGGCATTGTCCGCAGGGAGCGATTGCGGTGATCCAACGCGAGGCCGACGCCTTCGACGAGGCCGCGGTGGAGCACCACCTGGCGACGACCCGGCCCACCGGGCCGCCGAGCGCGCCGAGCCCAATGCTCAACGTGGTGGCGCAACCTCCAGCCGCCGGCGGCGGCGGTTGTCCGGGCTCGCGGGCGCAGACGCTCAACCCCGTCGCCCCATCCATCGGCGGCGCAGCCGACGGTCCGGCGTCGCAGCTCCGGCACTGGCCGGTGCAACTGCACCTGGTGCCTCCGACCGCACCTTTCTTCCAGGGCGCGGATGTCCTGCTCGCTGCAGACTGTGTGGCGTTCGCCGTCGGCGACTTCCACACCCGCTACCTGGCCGGCAACGCGCTCGCCATCGCCTGCCCCAAGCTCGACAGCAACCAGGAGATCTACCTCCAGAAGCTGGTGGCGATGATCGACGAGGCGGAAATCAAGAGCCTGCGGGTGATGGTCATGGAGGTGCCGTGCTGCGGCGGCCTGATCCAGCTCGCCGAGGAAGCCCTCCGCCGCGCCCGGCGCAGCGTACCCGTGGAATGCCTGGTCGTCGGCACCCAGGGCGCGGTGCTCGGCGAGCACCGTATCGCCGGCTGACGAGGGAGCGGCCAGCCCGCTATTCTCACCGGCGATCCGCACTCGGACTCCTGGGATACAATCGAATGATATGCGGGCTAGCCTGCATTTCTCACCACGTCGCGTAGCGAGACCGGTGAGATGCTGTGCGATGTGGGGTTTGCGACCTGAGGACCGCGGAGTCGTACTTGACAGTACGTCGAGCAGTCCGATGGGAGCAAACACCGCAGCGTGCTGCAGATCACCGGTCGCAGTAGCGAGGTGGTGAGATATGCGGGCTAAGGGAAGGACTCGGACCTTTCGCCTGTTGACCCGTTCGAGGAGGCCGATTGTCCACTCACATCCAAAAAATTGCGGCCGCGGCGGTATTCCTGGCGACGGCGGTCGCCTCGCCAGCCTTTGCCCAGGAGGACCAGAGGCCGTCCTTTTGGGTGGAGAACGACAGCATCGACCTCGGGAAGGTCGTTGCCGGACGTACGGTGTCGGCCACATTCGTCTTCCACAACGACGGTGACGCGGAGGTTCGGATCATCAGCGCCGCACCGTCGTGAGGGTGCACCGTGGCCGAGCACGACTCGGTCATCCCGGCAGGTGGGTCGGGAACGTTGACTGCAATCCTCAAAACCGCGGCGACCCAGAACGGGCGGCTGTCGAAATCCGTTGGCGTCGTCACCGATGCCGGCGATGCCCGGAATTTCCGCCTCCGCTTCACCGCCGATGTGCGCGCGCCGATCGTGGCGAAGCCTTCCTTTCGCCTGAACCTGAACACCATCAGCGGCTCCGCCTCGAGTACCAGGGTTCTCCTCCATCGTGCCGATGGACAGGCGCTCGAGATCGGTGAGGTCACGCTGGACCACCCCGATTTGGTGGTGCGGGCCCGGCCGGTGACCGAGACAGCCGATGCGGACCCCGCCGCGAGTGAGCCCGCCGATCTGTGGTCCGAGATGGCCTCCCGCAGGCAGCGCATCGAGGCGAAGGTCGGCGATGTCTGGATCGAGCTGGCGGCGAAGCCGTCCGCAGCGCCCGGAAGGACGTCGGGCAAGCTGCGGTTCACGACAAACGATCCCGATGCGCCCGAGGTGAGCTTGCCGTACTGGGTGCGTGTGCGACCGCTGATCGAGGTTCGGCCGGAGGGGGTTCGGATGTGGCTGTCGCCTCATCAGGGGGAGGCGGGGCGGTTCTCGATCGTGACCCTGCGTCAAACCAAGGGCGGCGAGTTCGCGGTCACCGGTGTCGAGGTTTCCCATCCGGAAATCTTCACCGCCGCCGCCAATTCAACCGCCACGGCGTCGCGCCAGGCGGTCCGTGTGAGGTTGGCGGACGGTCTCGACCGGGATGGGATAGCGGGAACCGTCGAAGGGTGGATCGAGGTTCACACCGATGACGCCGAACAGCCGGTCGTCGCGATCCCGGTCATCGTGGCGCCGACCCGCGCTCTCGCCGCCAGACGCCCGCTGCCGACGGGACGAACGTCAAAAGGTCTCACGACGCTTGAACGTTGAGACGGCCCGCCGCGCTGGGCGCCGAGGAGATGAATTGCCAGATCGGCTCCCCGTCGGTCCGACGAAGGGTCGATTCCTCAACCTCGGTTCGGTGCTGCGCCAGCAACTGGCCCAGTGAGCGGCCGTCGGCCGCATCCTCGAGAGCCGAGAAGGTCGAAACGTCTCCGCGGCTGAGAAAGGCCTGCCACTGTGCCTCACGATATCCCGGTCGATCGACGCGGAGGTTGGCGAGGCCGGCGATCCGCTTCTCGATCAGCTGCATCCGTCGTCGCGCCTCCTTGCGGGTGAGCATGGCCTCCCGCGAGTACGGCGTATAGGGCTTGGGCACGAGGACATTGAAGCCCGCGTGGAGGGTGCCGACCCGTCCGCGGTCGCGGCCGTGGGCGACCATCAGCGCCTGGGTTTGTTCGAGCAGCTCGGCAATGCCGATCAGATCGTCGTCGCTCTCATTCGGGAGACCGATGATGAAGTACATCTTGAGGCTTTCGATGCCGCACCGCTGGGCGGTTTCAACCGCTTCGAGAATGGTGGCATTGGTGATCGGCTTGTTGAGCCGCCGGCGCAGCTCGTCGGTTCCGGTCTCCGGCGCGATCGTCACCGAGCGCGCTCCTGACTCGGCGAGCGGACGCAGCACTTCTTCCCGCATGGCCGGAATGCGAAGTGAGGAGAGCGCGACGTTGAGGTCGCGGCTCCGGCAGGCCTGAAGAATCTCCGCGAGATCGGGGTGGTCGCCGACGGCGGTGGCTACGAATCCGACACGGTCGGTGATTTTCCGGAGACGGTCGATCTTTTCGAGGATGCCATCCTTCGGGTAACAGCGAAGGCGACCGTAGTTGTAACTGACCCAGCAATAGCGACACTTTTCGGGGCAGCCGCGGGACATCTCGACCAGCCCCCGACCGCTGTACTCGGTGTTCGGAGTGACCACGTGTGAACCCGGAACCATGGCCGGGTCCTGCATGTGGACGTCTCGTTTTTCCACCCGTCGCCTTCGTCCCGCGGGCCGGCCGCTGCTGTCGAGGTGAAAGGCCGGTACGAAGTAGCCGTCGCGCGACGCCAGCTCGAGCAGAAGCCGCTCCCGTTCCGGATGCTCATCCATCGCCTCCAGCAACGCCGGCCACAGGAGCTCGGCCGACCCGAGCACGAACACGTCGACGGCGGGCGCCAGCGGCAGCGGATTGATCGATGCGACGGCGCCGCCCATGACCACGAGCGGGTGGCGGTGGTTACGGTCCTCCCGCCGCCTGGGGATACCGGCCGCGTCGAGAGTGGCGAGGAGATTCGGCGCGTCGAGCTCGAAAGAGCAACTCCACGCCAGCAGGTCGAGGTCGCCGAGCGCGCTCCCCCCGTCGAGGGTTCGCCCGTCGGCGAGCGTTCCGGCAAAGAAGCGCTCCACCCCGACGTCGGGGCAGGAGGCTGCCAGCTCGACCACCCACTGGTAGGCGAGGGACGACATCGCTACGTGGTATGAGTTGGGATATCCCACGCCGACCCTGAGGGCGCCGGCCGGGCTGACTCCCACGGCGCGGCGTTCGGCTGCCAACAGAGTTCGGCGCTGGTGGTCCACGCTATGCATGATAACCCGCATCTCTCACCGGGTTGAAGCACTCTGTACAATGACCACTCATCGACCCCCTGAAAGGAAACCGCTCCATGCCACCGAAAACGTCCGCCGCAAGAGACCAGAGGATTCTCGTCGCCATCGATGGTCCTGCCGGCGCGGGGAAATCCTCCGTCGCGGCGCGCCTGGCACAACAGCTTGGCGTTCCCTATCTCGACACCGGCGCCATGTATCGCGCCGTCGCGCTGTTGGCCCTTCGTGACGGGCTGCCGGCGGCCCACGACGAGACGGATGCCGCGCGTGTGGTGGAGCTGATGGAGAATCATCGTATCGACGTCGTTGCCGGCATTTCCGGGACCAGGATCGAGATCGACGGTGACGACGTGAGCACCGAGATTCGAACCCCGGAATGTTCGTTGATGGCCTCCGCGGTGTCGGCCATCCCGGAGGTGCGGCGCGCCCTGGTGCCGATGCAGCGCCGGCTTGGCCTGAAAAAAGGGGGGGTGATGGAGGGCCGCGACATCGGCACCGTCGTCTTTCCGGACGCAGATCTCAAGATCTTCCTGACCGCCGACGCGGAGGAACGGGCACGACGGCGCCACCGGGACCTGGTCGACGGCGAGGTGGCGACGAGCCTCGACGAGGTTCTGGAGCAACAGAACCGGCGCGACCGCCAGGACACGTCCCGCTCGGATTCTCCGTTGCAGGTAGCGCAGGGATCGGTGGTCGTCGACACCACCGGGCTGAGCCTCGACGAGGTCGTCGAGCGGCTGATGGCGGAGGTCGCAAATCTTTTCCCACAAGGAGCTTGACGTACCGCACGGGAGGCCGTAGAGTCGGAAAATTACGGACGCTGGGTACGCAACGGGTGTGTCCAGCGAGGAGGAACGGTTTGATTATGGACCCGGACGTCAACGACGATCAGGAACAGGATGAGGGGATGAACGAGCTCTCCATGGAGGAGCTCATGGAGTCGTCTCTGCAGTCCCTCAAGGAAGGCGAGGTCGTACGCGGCACGGTCGTCGCCGTGGACAGCGACGAGGTATTGGTCGATATCGGATACAAGTGCGAGGGCTCCGTACCGGTGTCGGAGTTCACCGACCCCGAAACGAACGAGGTCCAGATCAAGGTGAACGACGAGGTCGAGGTCTTCGTCGAGCGGATGGACGAGGGCGAGGGACGGGTCCGTTTGTCCCGTGACCGCGCAGCCAAGCTCAAGACCTGGAGCTCTATTGAAGAGGCCTTCAAATCCGGCGTGCCGGTTTCAGGGCAGGTGCTGGAACGGGTGAAGGGTGGGCTTTCGGTGGATATCGGAGTCCGCGCCTTTTTGCCCGGATCGTTGGTCGATCTGCTTCCGAACCGAAGGCTCGAGGACTACCTCGAACAGGAGATCGAGGCCCGCATCATCTCCTTCGACCGCCGTCGTTCCAACGTGGTTCTGTCTCGCAAGGCAATCCTCGAGGAGGAGCAGGGCAAGGTCAAGGAAGAGACGATGGCCACCCTCGAGGAGGGCAAGCTGGTCAGCGGCGTCGTCAAGAATCTCACCGATTACGGGGTTTTCGTCGACCTCGGGGGCCTCGACGGTCTCCTCCACATCACCGATATTTCGTGGGGGCGCGTGGGCCATCCCACCGAGTACTTCAAGGTTGCCGACGAGGTTGACGTGGTGGTGCTTCGCTTCGATCGCGAACGGGAGCGGGTCTCCCTCGGATACAAGCAGAGATTCGAGGATCCATGGATCCTCGTGCCGGAGAAGTACCCGGTCGGAAAGAGGGTCGAAGGCAAGGTGGTCAGCATCGTCGACTATGGCGCCTTCGTCGTCCTCGAGGAAGGCGTCGAGGGACTGATCCACGTCAGCGAGATGTCGTGGACGAAAAAGGTGAAGAACCCGCGCTCGATCCTCGAAATCGGACAGGAGGTCGAGGTCGTGGTCTCCGAGGTCGATGCCGAAAAGCGTCGTCTCTCGCTTTCATTACGAGCGACCGAAGCCAATCCCTGGGAGCAGGTTGCCGAGACCTACAGCGTCGGCAGCACGATCAAAGGTGTGGTCCGGAATCTTACTGATTTCGGAGCGTTTGTTGAAATTGTCCCCGGGGTCGACGGATTGGTTCATATTTCCGACATGTCGTGGACCCGGCGCATCAACCACCCCAGCGAGGTTGTCCAGAAGGGCGAGGAGGTGGAGGCGGTCGTCACTTCCGTAGATTCCTACAACCAGCGGATCTCGCTGTCGATGAAGGAGCTCCTCCCCAACGAGTGGGAGGAGTACGCAAATGCCCACGGGGTCGGCGATGTGATGAAGGGTACGGTCACGAACATCACCGATTTCGGGGTTTTCGTGGAGCTCGCCCCCGGCGTCGAGGGGCTCTGCCACATCTCTGAGATCGATCGCCAAGAGGGCCTTGCCCTGGCCGAGATGTTCAGTACCGGGCAGGCGGTGATGTGCCGAATCCTGCGTGTCGACTGGCATGAGAGCCGGATCGGATTGTCGATGCACAGCGTCGAGCAGGATGCTGAGGCGGAGACGCCGACGGCCGAGGGCAGCGACGACGCACCAACCGACACCGCGATGGCGGCAGCGTTGCGCGCGGGCGGGTTGGTCGAAGAAGGGGACGCCGAAGAGGCCGCAGACGACGAGGTCGTCGCCCCTGGCGAAGAGGGTGAAGCCGAATCGGCATCTCTCGAAGAGGATGCAACGGCATCTGACGAGGCCGAAGTCATTGCAAAAGAGGAGTCGGTAGAAGGGGAGGAAGTCGCGGCAGAGGAGCAGGTTGCAGCGGACGACGCGACTCCCGAAGAAGCCGAGGCTGAAGAACAGGTCGCAGCGGACGACGCGGCCCCCGAAGAAACTGAGGAAGAAACCGCGGCAGAAGAGCAGGTCGCTGCGGACGACGCGACTCCCGAAGAAGCCGAGGCTGAAGAACAAGTTGCAGCGGACGACGCGGCCTCCGAAGAAACTGAGGAAGAAGCCGCGGCAGAAGAGCAGGTCGCTGCGGACGACCTGGCGCTCGAAGAAGAAACGGCCGAAGAGCCGGAAGAGAAGATCGAGGCCGAGGCTGTTTCCGAGGAGGGGACGGCCGAAACCGGGGGGCCGTCGGCGGCGGGGGAAGATGATGAAGCCAACGACGGTGACGAGGACGACAAGAAGGACTGAGCGGACGAGCAAGGAGCACCATCGATGACGATGACTAAGGCGGATCTGGTGGAAACTGTGGCTGAAGCGGCCGACATGCCTCGTAAACAGGCGGACGAGGTTGTGCAGGTGATCCTGGAAAGCATCATCATCGCCCTCCGGCGCGACGAAAAGGTGGAGCTTCGCGGCTTCGGCTCGTTCCGGATCAGACAGCGGGGCGAACGAATCGGCCGTAATCCGAAGACCGGGGAACAGGTCCACGTACCACCCAAAAAGATCCCGTACTTCAAACCTGGGAAGTATCTCAGGGAAGAGCTCCTCCAACAGTGATCGGCGGTGGTCGAGATTCTCTTCGCCCCATGGCGGCTCGAATACGTTTCGGCGGCTGACACGCGAGACCGGAACGAGTGCGTTTTCTGCAGTGCGTTCGAGTCCGAGGACAACCGCGCGACTCTCACCCTGAGGCGGGACTCCGCTTCCTTTGCACTCCTCAATCTGTACCCCTACACGACCGGGCACGCGATGGTCGCGCCGATCCGACATTGCAGTGATCTCGCGGATGTCGATGTCGAAACCCTGTGCGAGATGATGAGCACGGTCAAGGACCTGATGACCGCGATGCGCGAGCTGTATCGACCCCACGGTTTCAACGTTGGTTTCAACGTCGGTGAAGCGGCGGGGGCGGGGATTGAGGAGCATCTGCACCTCCACGTCGTTCCCCGTTGGCACGCCGACAACAACATGATGACGGTGATCGGCGGTTCCCGGGTCATTCCCGAAGACCTCGGTCGCACATTCGAGAAAATGGTCGGCGCCCTGCAGTCGATCAGGGGGAATAACACATGAGTTCCGAGGAATCCGGGAAGACCCGAGCCGCCGAAAGCCGAGCTCGGAAAGCGGGCACAGCAAAGACCAAGGCGCCGCCCGCCCTCCTCCTCGCGGCATGGTTCGTTCCCGGGCTCGGACATTGGATCCTCGGCAAAAGGACGCGCGCCCTCGTTTTCGGCGCGGTGATCGTGAGCGCCTTTGTTACCGGAGTGCTCCTCAACGGTGAGCTGGGGACCCCGAAACCAGAGAACCCGTTCTCCTGGTTGGCCGCATTCGCCTGTTTCGGAAACGGCGTCCTCTACGTCGTGCGGTTGCTGTGGCTCAACGGACTCGGTGGTTTGGCCGCCGGGTTCCCCTTGGCGCTCCAAGGAGGTGGAAACCCGGCTGCCGCGGGATTCGCCTACGGAAACACCTTTCTCTACACGGCGGG
>JAIVTZ010000108.1:0-8333 GCA_049188105.1 Deltaproteobacteria bacterium
GCTCAGGAGCGCCGCGCCCCTCAGGTGGGCGAAGCCCCGCTGGGATGGCTTGGCCTGCGCCTCGAGTCGAGGAAGGCGAGGTCGCTGGTCGATGGTGATCTGCGACGGGCCCTGGTCGGCAAAAGCGTCACCATCCGGGCGGCCGAGCTGCACGAATGGCTCATCGGACTCGGCGAAAACCTGGCCTCGTACCATATCCGGCTGTCAACCGTCATTTGGGACCGAATCGCCGGTCTCCCGGGGCGGGCGGATTTCCAGAGTGTCCTGACGGAGGAGATGGCGAGGGCGAAGTCGCGAAACCGCGGCCTCACTCTCGTGTTCGTCAATCCGGACGACTTCGGCGCCATCAACGAAAATTTCGACCGCGAGGCGGGAGATCGGGTGATCCGCGAGATCGCCAAACGGTTGATCGCGACGACCCGCCGCGGCGACTACGTGGCTCGGTTCGGAGGTGCGATCTTCGCGGTGGTTTTTGTGAACACAAAGGCAGATCAAGCCTCCAAGCTCGGGAAAAAGCTCCGGGTGCGGCTGACCGATGCCGACTACCTGGATGGCGCGGTTCGACTCGGTTTCAGCGTTGGGGTCTCCTGGTTCGATCCGGACGACAAGGGCGTCGGCAATCTCCATGAGCTGATCCGCAGGACGGATCAGGCGTTAGGGGCCGCCAAGCTTGCCGGCGGCAATGTCGACACCATGTGGAGCCCCGGCTCGGAGGTGGAACAAGCGGCGAGCCTCGATCGATTGAGCGGCGTATTCACAGGCAATATGTCCCGCGATTACCGCAACATGACGATGCTGTGGGAAGTGCTGGGGGCGATCGCCAGCAATCTCGAGCTCGAAACTCTTACCGACCAGGTCCTGGAGACCCTTTTCTCGACCATAAAGCCGTTGCGAATGACGCTGTTTACCAGCGGTGCCGGCGAACCTCCGACCGCGAGCGTCTTTCTTCAGCGTCCACAAAATGGGGGAAGCTCGCCGGAGCGAACGGATGGCTTCCAGACCGACCCGGAGATCACTCCTCTCCTGGAAACAGCTCTTGGAGACCGGGTGACCATCACCGAGGAGCTGGTTTTCGCCGACGGCGAGACGCGGCTGGTGTGTTTGGTTCCGCTGCTGCTCGAAGACGAGGGGCTGGGCTGCCTGTACCTCGACGGCCGGCCCGAAGAGCTGGTGCTCGACGCCTCCGACATGGTCTTCCTGCAAGCGCTGGCGACGCAGCTCGCGGTTGCGCTGGACCGTGCCCGGCTGTCGCAGCTCGAAAAGGTGCGTCGCGAAAACGAGCAACGCCAGCTCCGGGCCGAGGTCAATGAGCTGCGAAGCGCGCTCCAGCAGGCTCGCCTGGTGTATCGGTCGGCCGAAATGGAGGACCTGCTGAGCACGGTGCGCCGCGTCGCGCCCACCGAGGCAACGATTCTCATCACCGGCGACAGCGGCACCGGCAAGGAGCTCCTCGCGCGCACCATCCATGAGCTCAGCGGGCGCCGCAAGGGCAAGATGGTTGTCGTCGACTGCGGTTCGATACCGCCGTCGCTGGTGGAAAGAGAGCTGTTCGGCCACGAAAAGGGCGCGTACACCGGCGCCGGGCGCCGCGCCAAAGGCCGCTTCGAGGAGGCCCAGGGCGGCACCGTCTTCCTGGACGAGATCTCGGAGCTGCCCCTCGAGGTCCAGTCGCGGTTGCTGCGCTTCGTCCAGGAGAAAGAATTGACCCGGGTCGGCGGTACGCGGTCGCAGCGCCTCGATGTCCGGATCCTCGCAGCCACCAACCGTGGCCTCGAGGGCGAGGTGGCAGCGGGACGTTTTCGGGAGGACCTCTTTTATCGACTCAACGTCGTGCGGCTGGTGCTGCCGCCGCTCAGGCAGCGACCCGACGACATTCTTGATATTGCCAGGCACTATCTGGAGACCTACTCGGTCACCTATCAGAAGAATATCCGCCGGATGACGCCGGAAGCCGAGAAGCTGCTGGTCGATCATCGGTGGCCCGGCAATGTGCGCGAGCTGCAGAATCTGATGTTGCGGGCGGTCATTTTGTGCGACAGCGAACGACTCGATGTCGACGATCTGGGACCCCTGATCGACACCGGGATCGCAGCATCCGAACCACAGGATCCTTCGGCGGCACCGCCCGTCAGAGCTGTGGAGATTTCTGAAACTCCTCCTCCGTCAGCCGACAGTGGTGCTTCGATGGCTGCTTCCTGGGACGAGCTGCGGGCACTGGTGGCTCGGGAGATCGAGATGGCGCTGGCCGAGGGCGTTGCGATCGCGCGCCCTCTCGGCAAATGGCTCGGCGAGGATCTCGTCTGCGAGGCCCACGCGGCGGTGGGAGGGGTCGCCCGCCGTGCAGCGTCGATGCTCGGCGTACCCGAATCGACCTTCGGACGGCGGCTGCGAAAAGCCGAAGCGCACGAGGCCTCGGGGCTGGCAACCCGTACGCCATCCTGGCGAGAGGTGCGATCAATCCTCACTCGGTTGGTTGGAACTGGGGACATCGGCTCCTCCGGGCCGCTGCTCGAACGGGCGCAACGGCTGCTGCTCGAGGAGATCGTCGGCCAGGTCGCCAGCGACGTGGAAACGGGATCCGCGCTGCTCGGGGTCACGCCGCCCACCTATCGGCGCCGGGCGGCAGATCTGACGGCCGGGTAGCCGTCATCCCGCCTCGCACCGGCCCGCCATTTTTTTGGCGTGATATGCCAAAATTTAGGTAGACGAGTCACTCATCAACCAAAATTATCCAGATTTCTCGCGGAAACTGAGTCTAAATAATTGTTAAATAATGAGTTGTAGAAAATAGCTGGATTTGGCATCGGACTTGCTTTAACAACCGCGGGAGCTATTCATGAAACGACACACTCGTACCGTCCACGCAGCGATCACCTCCCCCGGGGTCTACGAAACCCTCGTGTGGAGCAGCAGTCTGGGCGAAGTGGCGGAGATCAACGTCTGGGTGGACCGGGAGTAGGCATTCGGGTCCGGAATCGAGAGGGGTAGGAGCATGGAAGGATCCCACTTTTTGCACAACGGTTCGCCGCTGCAGGCTGCGCCCGCCGAAGCCACCAAGGCTGTCACCGCCGAGCGCGTCGCCCTCCTCGGATGTTGCGCTTACGAGGCCGTTGCCGCCGCCTGCCGGTTCGAGGAGGCCGGATTCCGCGTCGAGGTCGCCTCGACCGCCGGAGAGCTCCTGCGCCGACTCGATGAATCAGCACCGTCGGTCGTGGTCGTCGATGCCGACTTGGCCACCATCGGCTTTCAATCAATCGACCAAACTGTTCTTCATACCCTCGCGACCCTTCAGACCCCGGTGCTGGTGATGTGCTTCGATGACCGCCAGATTCGCGACACCCTCGACGCCGGAGCCGCCGACGTGATTCGCAAGCCGGTGAGCTGGGCGCTGGCCGCCCGCCGGGCAGCCGCGGCAGCCGATGCGGCGCGAATGACCGACGAGCTTTGCAGAATGCAACGGACGCTCGACGAGGCCGTTTTCCGTGCGAAATTCGAGACGAAACGGGCCGAGCGGATGGGTCGCGTGGACGAGGTGACCGGCCTCCCGAACTTGAAGGTTTTCGAACAGCTCGTCGAGGATGCTCTGGCGGTTCACCACCGGTCCGGAGCGCGGGTTGCGGTGCTCCACCTCCATCTGAGTCAATTCGAAGAGGTCAACGAGACCTTCGGACGCAGGGGCGGCGACGAGGTCCTCCGACAGGTGGCCGGCCGCCTCGAGCAGTCCCTCCGGGAAAGCAATGTCGTGAGATGCCACGGCTCCGGTCTGGTGACGACCGCCGTTGCACGCAGCAACGGCCCCCGTTTTCGCGCGGTGCTCGGAAATATTTACGAGCCGGGAAACGCGACCACGATGGCCCACGGAATGCTGGAATCTCTGGCAGAACCTTGCCGGATCGATGGCAGCGACGTCTTCCTCAGGGGCCGCGTCGGCATCGCGCTCGCGCCCTCGGACGGCGAAGATGCCGATACGCTCCTCCGATTTTCGGACATGGCGATGTGCGCGGCCGCGCGGCACGCTCCAGGAACCGTCAGGTTCTTCAACCCGTCGTTAAACGCCGTCGTCGAACGGAGAGTGACCATTGAACGCCTCCTACGAGGAGCCATCGAAAGGAACGAACTCTTCCTCCACTACCAACCACTGGTTCACACCACCACCGATGACGTGGTCGGCGCCGAGGCCCTCCTCCGTTGGCGCAACCCTGAGCTCGGCGCCGTGCCGCCCGTCGAGTTCATCCCGATTGCCGAGAAATCCGGTCAGATGATACAAATCGGAACATGGGTGTTGCGTGAGGCCCTTCGTCAGCAGCGCGTCTGGCTCGACAACGGGATGCATCCGATCGAGATGAGCATCAACATTTCGCGTTGCCAGCTCCTGAGCGGATCGTTTACCGAAACGGTGCGAGCGGAGCTCGACGAGGTCGGTGTGCCGCCCGAGCTCGTCATTCTCGAGCTCAGCGAGCGAGGGGTGCTCAACCATGACCCCGAGATCCTGAGACAGGTTCAGGGTCTCAAGGAGCTCGGCGTACGCCTGGCGGTGGACGACTTCGGCGTCGGAGAATCGGGCATCGCCTACCTCAGAGTTCTCGATTTTGACGTTCTCAAAATCGACCAGTCGTATATCAGCAGACTGGCGGACTCTCCTGACGACGCCACCATCACGTCCTCGATGATTGCGATGGCTCGTCGGCTGGGCCTGGAGGTCGTAGCGGAGGGTGTGGAGGACACCCAACAGCTCGAGTGGCTTCGGAGCTGGGGATGCACCACCATCCAGGGCTTTGTGTTCTCGGAGCCCGTACCGGCAGACGTGTTCTCAGTTTCGGTTGCGAAAAAGAATCGAGTATCCTGGACTGAGAATGAAAATCGGGTCCAGATGTTGTGAAAGCCGGCGGGGAACCCCGATCTGCGTTGTCGAACGGATGAACTCCGCGCCCAATCGTCCCCTCCTTTGCCTTGGGTTCGCCTGCTTGGCCGCCATCGTGCTCACCGTGGCGGCCGAGGCATGGGGAGACCAAAACCAGATGCGTTTTGGCCGCCTCACCCTCGAAGACGGCCTTTCCAACGGCTCGATTCTGGCGATGCTCCAGGACAAACGCGGGTTCCTCTGGTTCGGCACCGAGGCGGGGCTGAATCGCTACGACGGCCACACTTTTGTCCAGTACAGGCACGACCCCGAAGTTCCGGGCTCCCTGCCCCACGACTACGTTCTCGGGCTTGCCGAGGACGGCAGCGGAGATATCTGGATTGGTACCGACGGCGGGGGCCTCGGCCGCTGGGATCATCTGACCGACAGCTTTGTCAGCATGACCAAGGAATCGACGGCGCCGGACGGCCTCGCGAGCAACGCGGTTCGCGCCGTGACCTTCGATGAAAAGGGCCTGCTGTGGATCGGTACGCGGGACGGCGGCCTTCAGAGCTTCAATCCGCTCAGCGGACTGTGGCAGAGCTTTCGCCACGACCCCGAGGATCCCACGAGTCTCGGGAACGATTCCGTCTATGCCATCTGGATCGATGACGACGGCACCATGTGGATCGGGACCGACGGCGGGCTCGGCCGCCTCGACCCGGAAACCGGCCTCTTCACCAACCTTCGCAGCGACCCCGACGAACCCACGAGTCTCAGCGACGATTGGGTCCGGTCGGTTTTTCGGGATCGGCGCGGTGACCTGTGGGTCGGCACCTGGCACGGTGGGCTCAACCGCTTCAACCAGTCCACCGGGAGATTCACTCACTACGACCACGATCCGGACGACCCTTCGAGTCTCGGTAATAACCGTGTACGGACGGTCTTCGAGGACCAGGCCGGCCGGTTGTGGGTCGGCACGGTTGGAGGATTGAGCCTCTTTAACGATGACAGGAGCGGCTTTACGACCTTCCGGCACAGCAACAGCGAGCCAACCAGCCTCCCGTGGGACGATGTGACGGTCGTTGTCGAGGATCGCGGCGGAATCCTGTGGATCGGCACCCAGGGTGGTGGACTCGGCAAGTGGAACCCGGCGACGGTCCTTTTCGGACAGGTGGCCGCCAACGCCGAGATTCCGGGAAGGCTGAACAACGAAAACGTCACCTCGTTCTCCGATGACGGCGCCGGTCGACTGTGGGTCGGAACCTACGGCGGCGGGCTCAACATCATGGACCGTGCAACGGGTCGGTTTTCCCAGAATCTGCCCGGCGTCGGGCCCCTCGATCGGGCGATTTCGAGCCACGTCATGGTCCTGCTCCACGACCACCAGGGCATTGCCTGGATCGCGACAGCCGACCGCGGTATCTTCCGGTGGGATAGGCGCACGAGCACCCTGACGAATTACCGCCACGATCCGGATGACCCTACAAGCCTCGGTGCGGACAGCATCATGTCGATGTTCGAGGATCAGCACCAAAGGCTCTGGGTGGGCACCTTCGGGGGAGGAATCAATCTCTTCGAACCGTCCACCGAGACGTTCGTCCGTTTCCGACACGATCCCGCGGATCCGACCACCTTGAGCGCGCCGTGGATCACCTGCATTGCCCAGGGTCCGGGAGATTTGCTATGGGTCGGCACCCACACCGGTGGCCTCAACCTCTTTGACCCGAGCGCGGGAACCGCACGGCGGTTCGTACGCGACCCCGACGACCCGTCGAGCCTCAGCTCCGACACCGTGGTGGCGCTGCACGTGGAATCCACAGGCCGGCTGTGGCTAGGCACCCGCGGCGGAGGATTGGGCACCATCGAACGAGCCCCGGAACCGGACGAGCCGGCACGGTTCACGACCTACAACACTGCAGACGGGTTGCCGAGCAACACGATCTACGGAATCCTGGCGGATGGGGACGGGAACCTGTGGCTGAGCAGCGATTCGGGTATCGCTCGCTTCGACCCGAATGGTGGGTCGGTCAGAAGTTATGGCACAGAGGATGGCCTGCAGGCGAGGGACTTCAATTTCGGCGCTCACTACAAGAGTCCTGACGGCCAGCTCTTCTTCGGCGGCATCAAAGGTTTCAACGCCTTTTATCCGCGGCAGCTCGCGGAGATACAGCGGGCGCCGCTGGTCGTCCTGACGTCGGTGCTGAAATTCAACCAGCCGGTTACGGAGTATGGGCCGCCGTACCTGCTCGAGGACATCGAGCTCGGCTACCGCGACGACATGGTGACCTTCGAGTTTGCGGCGCTCGATTTCGCCGCACCTGCCAGGAACCTCTACGCCTATATGTTGGAGGGTTTCCACGACGATTGGATCGAACTCGGCAACATCCACCGGGTGACCTTCACCGACCTCAACGGCGGTGTCTACGTTTTGCACGTCAGGGCGGCCAATCACGACGGCGTCTGGAACCAAGATGCCATGTCGCTGGTGCTCAGGGTGGCGCCACCGCCGTGGAAGACCTGGTGGGCGTACCTGTCGTACGCAATGGTAGCGTTCGTCGTGATTGTGCTTGTCGGTGGTGGGCAGCTTCGCAAGCTCCGTCGCCAGGAAGAACACAGCCACCGCCTCGAGCTCGAGGTCGAGGAGCGGACCCAGGAGCTCGCGCAGCGCAACCTCGACCTTGCAGCGGCCAACGACAAGCTCATCGAGGCCAGCCTCACCGACTCCCTCACCGGCCTTCGCAACCGTCGTTACCTCTTCGAGGAGGTGGCAAAGGAGATCTCGCTTGTTCGCCGACAGTACCGCGAGGTCGCAGCAGGAACCCGCACGGCGGAGCTCCGAGACATCGTCTTCATCATGATCGACATCGACAATTTCAAACCCATCAACGACACATTTGGACACCCTGCCGGCGACCGGGTCCTCATTCAGCTTCGGGATGTGCTGATCGAGGCGTGTCGTACTTCGGACATGGTGATCCGCTGGGGCGGTGACGAGTTCCTGGTCGTCGGCCGCGACGTCGACTCCGACACCGCGGAGAGCCTTGCCGAACGGATCCGAGCCGGCGTAGATGCCCACCCCTTCACCCTCGACAACGGACAGATCTTGAGGACCACGGCCTCGGTCGGATTCGCGTGCTACCCGTTCCTGAAATCTGACCCCGAACGCTTCGACTGGCAGCAGGTGCTCGCGGTTGCGGACGTGGCGCAGTACGTGTCCAAGAACACCTCGGGCAACGCCTTCACCGGTTTTTTGAGCACGCCGGCGAGCGCCGAGGTCGAAGACTTGTTCCGGATGGTCCGCGAGGAACCGGACCGCCTCGCCGACGAGGGCCGGCTCGAGATCCGGACATCTGTGCCGCCGTCGGTTGAGCTCGTTTTTTGCCACGGCGACAAACCGAGACCGCGAGCGGAGGCAAGCGACGTCGGCGCGGATCGCGCCGAATCCTAGTGTGCCCCACCACAATTGGCGGGTAGTATCGAGGGCGTCGAG
>JAIVTZ010000109.1:0-8312 GCA_049188105.1 Deltaproteobacteria bacterium
CTCCTTGGGGAGTCGGCAAGTGATCAGTGATCAGTCATCAGTGATCAGTCCGAACCGGCGGCACATGATCGAAAAGCAGATTTGTGTACTGATCACTGATTACTGGTTACTGATCACTCGATCGAGTTCAGCATAGGGCCTGGGGAACGAGATGCTGATCAAGATCTGTGGATTGACCAAACCGGAGGACGCCGAGGCGGCGGTGGGCGCCGGGGCTGATCTGGTGGGCTTCATTTTCGTGGGGGGAACTCCGCGGGCTCTTGACGCGGTTCGCTCGAAGTGGATTCGCGAAGTGGAGGGGGCAGAGAGAGTCGGGGTCTTTCTCGACTCGCCGCTCGGCGAGATCGAGCGGGTACGTGATCTCCTCGGTCTCGATTGGGTCCAGCTTCACGGCGACGAACCCGACTCGTTCCTGGAGGTCCTCGGCGAGAAAGTGATCCGCCGCGTCACGGTCGGGACCGAGGTCGACTGGGACCGCGTGGCTCATCTGTCTCAGCGCTGCCTGCCGCTGTTTGACCCCGGCGCCGGCGAAGGCAAAGCCTGGGCGTGGGAAACTCTCGCCGAGCGGCCGGCCGACATCCGTTTCGGCCTCGCCGGCGGGCTGAATCCCGGCAATGTCGCGGAGGCAGTCCGCCTCGTGCGGCCGTCGCTCGTGGACGTGTCCTCGGGGGTCGAGATCAAGCCCGGCCGCAAGGACCACGCGAAGATTCGCGACTTCATCAACGCTGCGAGATCAACTGAACGCTAACGATCTCGGAAACGGATGTGCGGCGGAGGTGCCTGGCATCCCGATTTGCCGCAAATCGGCGTGCCTGGCACCTCACGGGAAGCGCGATGAAGAACGGCCAATCTCGAAGCAGGAAGTGCCTCACAACCACGCAACAAAACCCTACAATTTATTCTCCGTAGGAACACTGACCAAGGGAGGTATTTGAAATGCACATGCGCGCCATCGTTTGTCTCCTCAGTCTCATCCTCACCGCCTGTGGCCCATGCGGGCCAGCTGGCATCGACGGAAACGCCACATCGACCTTCCCCGAGCTCCGCGGGCCCTACCTCGGTCAGGAATTGCCCGGGTTGGAACCGCGGCTCTTTGCGCCCGGCGTGGTCTCCACCGGGCTCGCCACCCGGGACGTGGCGATCACCCCCGACGGGAACGAGTTCTACTTCTCGGTCACCGTTGGCGCCCACACCATGATCATGGTGACCAAATCGGTGGGCGGGACCTGGACGGAGCCGGTGGTGGCGCCCTTCTCCGGCCGTTATCTGGACATCGAGCCGTCCATTTCGCCTGATGGTCAACGCTTCTTCTTCCTCTCGACGCGGCCGCAGCCGGGGCAGGAGGAGAAGCCGGGCTGGGTCTACCAGGACATCTGGGCGATGGACCGCGAGGGCGACGGCTGGGGCGAGCCCTACAACCTCGGCCCGCAGGTCAACTCGGACGCCCCTGAGTACTTCCCATCGGTCACCACCGACGGCACCCTTTACTTCACCCGCGAGGGCGCCGACCGGGTGTCGGCGACCTACCGCTCGCGTCTCGTCGACGGGGTCTACAGCGAGCCCGAGAAGCTCGGCCCCGAGGTCAACTGCGGGACAAATCGATTCAACGTCTTCGTGGCACCAGACGAGAGCTATGCCATCGTGCCGGCCATGGGCCGTGAGGACAGCCTCGGTGGGGTCGACTATTACGTGGTCTTCCGCTCCGAAGACGACGTTTGGTCCGAACCGATCAACCTCGGCGAGGCTGTCAACCAGCCGGATGGACGCGAGTGGTCGGCGTCGCTGTCGCCGGACGGCCAGTACCTCTTCTTCATGTCCTCGCGAACCACCACCGAAGCGGGCCTGCCACTCACGGGAAGGACGATGAACGAGCTGCTCGAAATCTCCGCGCAGCCCGGCCAGGGCAGCTCCGACATCTGGTGGGTGAGCACGGAGATTATTGAGCGGCTGAGACCGTAGCAAGTAGTTTTGAGTTTTGAGTTATGAGTTTTGAGTTGACCTCCACCCACTCGGTGCCAGTGGGGAGGGATGGAAACTAAAAACTCAAAACTAAAAACTCAAAACTCTGCGATGCTCGATTCAGGTAGAATCAACCACCCATGAAGCACCTTCCCGACGACCGCGGTTACTTCGGCGACTACGGGGGGCGTTTCGTGCCCGAGACCCTGATGGCGCCGCTGGCGGAGCTCGAGCGGGCCTACCGGAAGGCCGGTCGCGATCGCGGCTTCCAATCAAGGCTTGACGAGCTGCTGCAGCATTACGTCGGCCGCCCCACTCCCCTTTTCTCGGCCCGCCGACTGTCGGCGCGGCTCGGCGGCGCGCGCATCTGGCTCAAGCGCGAGGATCTGTGCCACACCGGGGCGCACAAGATCAACAACGCCATCGGCCAGGCTCTGTTGGCGTGTGAAATGGGGAAGGGTCGCGTGATCGCCGAGACCGGCGCCGGCCAGCACGGCGTGGCGGTTGCGACCGCGGCCTCGCTTCTCGGTCTCGAGTGCCGGGTCTACATGGGCTCTGAAGACATGCGCCGGCAGGAGCTCAATGTCGTTCGCATGCGGCTCATGGGCGCCGAGGTGGTGGCGGTGGATGCGGGCGCGCAAACGCTCAAAGATGCGATCAACGAGGCCTTGCGCGACTGGGTCACCAACGTGCGAACCACTTACTACATCCTTGGCTCGGTGCTTGGCCCTCATCCCTACCCCATGATGGTGCGCGATTTCCAGACCGTGATCGGTCGCGAGGCCCTGATCCAATTCAAGAGGTCCGCCCGCACGCTGCCCGATATCGTGGTGGCCTGCGTCGGCGGCGGCTCCAACGCGGCCGGAATCTTCACCGCGTTTGTCCCGCACGAGGCCGTGGCCCTGGTGGGGGTGGAGGCAGGGGGCCGCGGAATCACGCCCGGCAACCATGCCGCCCGGTTCTCCGAGGCGGGCGCGCCGGGCGTCCTCCACGGCACCCGCACCATGGTGCTACAGGACGGCGACGGCCAGATCATGGGCACCCACTCGGTGTCGGCGGGACTCGACTACCCGGCGGTCGGCCCGGAGCACGCTCTATGGCGGGAGGCCGGCCGCGCAACCTACACCCACGTCGACGACGACGAAGCCATCGCCGCCTTCCACCTGCTTGCCGAGTGTGAGGGGATCATCCCTGCGTTGGAGTCGGCGCACGCTGTCGCCTACGCGGCCAGGATCGCACCGTCGATGCCGCTCAACACGAATGTCCTCGTCAACCTCTCGGGCCGTGGCGACAAGGACCTCAGCGAGGTCCGCAGGGTGGAGGTCGAAGAACCGTGAGCCGCCTGAGCGACGTCTTCAGGAATGCCAGGCGCGAGAAACGGGCCGTCTTCGTACCGTATGTCACCGCCGGGGATCCGTCCCTCGAACGCAGCGTCGAGATCGTCCGCGCCCTGGCGCGCGCGGGCGCCGGCGTGATCGAGCTCGGAGTGCCGTTCTCCGACCCCATCGCCGACGGTCCCACCAACCAGCGCGCCGCCGAGCGTGCACTCGCTGCGGGAACCACCCTGTCCGGGGTGCTGGCGGCGGTCGAGGTCATTCGCCAGGATATCGAGATTCCGATTGTTCTCTTCACATACGCCAACCCGGTACTGCGTTACGGCATCGGAGGTTTTGCCGAGGACGCGGCGGCCGCCGGGGTCGACGGCGTGCTCTTCACCGATGTTCCGGCCGAAGAGATGGCGCCGTTCGAGGAAGAAATCTGTGCCCGCGATATCGATTTGATCATGTTGGTAAGCCCGACCTCGACGCGGCAGCGTATGAAGGCCGCGGCACGCTTCGGTGGTGGGTTCCTCTACCTTGTCTCGCGCACCGGCGTCACCGGTACCCGCCAGGACCTCGACCGCGAGCTCTCGGACAACATCCGCGCCGCGCACAAGGCGTCGCGGCTGCCGGTAGCGGTCGGCTTCGGCATCTCCACCCCGGAGCAGGTGTCGCGGGTGGCGGCGATGGCGGACGGCGTGGTCGTGGGCTCAGCCCTCGTCAGCCGCATCGGCGCGATGGGCGACTGCGACGAGATGATCGACGAGGTCGAGATGTTTGCCTCCGAGTTGGCCGGAGCGTGCAAACGATGATTGAGCAATTTCGAATTTCGAATTTCGAATTTCGAATTTTTTTTCCACGTCTTCCGGTGATATCCGGATGGGTGGGCATTTCCGAATTCCGAATTCCGAATTCCGAATTCTGAGCTTTATGGGTCGTCCGAAACGCCGCCGTCTCGGCCAGAATTTCCTGGTCGATCAGGACGTCGCGGAGCGCATCGCTGCTCTGCTTGCCAACGACCCCCCCCGGGTTTTGGAGATTGGCCCTGGCCGCGGAGCCTTGACCGGGCCGCTGCTCGATCGCTTCGAGCGCGTGCTGGCCCTCGAGCTCGATCAAAACCTGGTCCCGCCCCTCGTTGAGCGATTCGGCGGCAACGGGTTGGAAGTACGGCCGGCCGATGCCCTCAGCGCGGACCTTGGACCCATGTTGGCGGCCGAATCGCCGTGGCAGGTGGCTTCGAATCTCCCGTACTCGGTAGGGACTGCGATTCTCCGCCGGTTGTTGCCGCGCCACGATCTCTTTACCCGCCTCGTGGTGATGCTGCAGCGGGAGGTCGCGGCGCGGGTGGTTGCTGAACCAGGGGAGCGCGGTCACGGTCTGCTCGCCCTCGAACGTGCCGCCTGGGCCGATGCGCGGCGCCTTTTCGACGTCCAGCCGCGGGCATTTCGACCGTCGCCGAAGGTCGTGTCGAGCGTGGTCGTGCTCGACCTCAAGGCGCCCGAGCACGACCCGGCCGTGTTGGATCGGGCGTTGAAGCTGGCGGCGCCGGCGCTCACCATGCCGCGGAAAGTGCTGAGCAACGCGATCCGAGTGACCGATGCCGGACGAATTTCCGCCGCCGGTCTCGATCCGTCGATGCGGCCGGGGACAGTCTCACTCGCCGGGTGGGTGCGGCTAGCACAGGAGCTGGAAATCCAGTCATAAGTGTGGGTTCGGCAACGGTTTGCCCGGTAGTGGTACCATTCAGTGAGCATGATTGTGTCGTCTGAACATCGTCAGGAAAACCGTCTTTTGGTGCGATCAGATCGGCCGGGCGGAGGACCCGGGTGACCCTGTGGCAGGGGGTGCTGTTGGGCATCCTGCAAGGAGTGACGGAGTTTCTTCCCGTGTCTTCCTCGGGCCATCTGGCGTTGGCGCAAATGCTGATCCCGGGCTTCGAGCAACCGGGAGTGATCTTCGACGTTCTGCTCCACGCCGGCACCGCTTTTGCGGTCGTGTGGTACGAACGGCGACAGATTTCAGAGTGGCTTCACAGCGCGGGCGGCCGGCGGCTCCTCGGTTTGCTGTTCTTGGGGACAGCCGCCACCGCAGTCGTGGCCCTTCCCCTGCGGGATGTGGCGGAGCAGGCATTCGAACGCCCCCTGTGGGTCGGGGTTGCGCTGATCGTGACCGGCCTGATTGTTGCCGCCACGAGGTTCATTCCGGGTGGATCGGTCGGTGAGGGCGGGACTACCTGGAGGCAGGGCGTGCTGGTGGGCCTTGCGCAGGGGATTGCCATCTTCCCGGGTCTGTCGCGCTCGGGCATGACCATCGCTGTCGGTCTTGGAGGAGGCTTGCAGCGGTCGTGGGCGGCGCGATTCTCTTTTCTTCTGAGCGTTCCCGCCATCGCCGCGGTGACCGTTGTCGAGATTGTGGAGACGCGGTCGGGGATGGCTGCCGCCGGCAACGGATTCGGACTCGCGAGCATTGGCGGGGGATTGGCCGCCGGGATCACCGGCTATTTCGTACTCCAGGTGGTGATCAAAACGGTATCGAGCAACATCTTCCACCGCTTCGCCTGGTACTGTGTCCCGCTCGGGATACTGGTGGTGGCGTTGGTTTCGGGAGGCCGGTGATGCGCGATCGAGTGGTGCGTGAGGCGGCCGCGGTTGCCCTGCTCCTGGGGGCGCTGCTGGTGGCCGTCGCCCTTCTGTCCCACTCGCCCCTCGACCCGAGCCCCTTCCACGCTTCAACGTTGCGCGACGCGCCGAACAACCTCGCCGGCTGGCTCGGCGCGACCCTGTCGGCCGCACTGTTCAGCTTCTTCGGTCTGACGGCATTCGTGCTGCCGGTGGCCGCCGCGGTGCTCGGGTGGCGGCTGCTGCGCCAGTCGCCGGTGGCCAACCCGCGCCTCGCCGCGGCCGGATGGGGATTGCTGTTGCTCGCGCTCCCTGGTTTTGCCAGTCTCCTCGGCGCCGATCTGCCGTACCGCGACGGTCGTATCTCGACCGGTGGTTTTGTGGGTCTTGCCGAAACCGAGCTCCTGCGGGGATTCGCCGGGCCGGTCGGGGGCATCGTCGTGCTGGTGTTCCTGCTCATACTCGGTGTGCTCTTGCTGTCGGGTGCGTCGGCGGGCGCCCTCGCCGATCGCCTCACGGAACGGGTGCGAAGCTCGTGGTTCGAGCGACGGCGGGGGAGATCCGAACGGCGGCGGGCGAAGGAGGAGACCCGCGCTCGGCAAAAGGTGATCGACCGCCAGATTCGTCGCATCGAAAACAGCGACGATTACAAGGGATCGTTGACGGTCAAACAGGTGGAAGGACGGGGACGTTTCCGGATCGTGCGCAGGCAGGCCGGGGAGCGGATAGTCGAAGAACCGGCTGGTGAGCCACGGGTCAAGCGGGCGAGCGCGGACCGCCGCGGTAAAGCGGAAAAACCCGCAACTGCGGCCAAGAAGGCGGCCGCGGCCAGGCGCAAGGAGGTCCAGGAGGAGTTCGACTTTGTCGATGACCTCGAGTCCTACGACCTTCCCAAAGAGGCCTTTCTGGAGCTGATGGAGAATGCCCCTGAGCGCGATTCGGCGGCCCTCATTGAGATGTCGAAGCTCATAACCCAGAAGTGCCAGGAGTTCCGGGTCCTCGGCGAGGTGGTCAACATTCGCACCGGTCCGGTGATCACAACCTACGAGTTCCGGCTCGACTCCGGGGTCAAGATCTCGGCGGTTCAGAATCTGTCCGAGGATCTCGCCCTCGCGCTACGGACCGACTCGGTGCGGATTGCGCGAATCCCCGGCCGCGCGACCGTAGGCATCGAGGTGCCAAGCCCCGACCCCGAGATCATCAGGTTGCGACAGCTGATCGAAGCCCCCGAGTTCCAGCGCGCCCAGTCGCTGCTGACTCTCAGCCTCGGGGTCGACATCCGCGGCAAGGCGTTTTTCACCGATCTCGCACGGATGCCACACCTCCTGATGGGCGGGTTCACCGGCTCCGGCAAATCGGTGGGTCTCAACGCGATGATCATGTCGATCCTGTACAAGGCGCGGCCGGACGAGGTGAAGTTTATCCTCGTCGATCCCAAGATGGTGGAGCTCGGGGTCTATGGCGATATTCCCCACCTGTTGACGCCGATCATCTCCAACCCGAAGAAGGCGGCCAACGCCCTCGGATGGGCGGTGGCCGAGATGGACGATCGCTACCGCGTTCTCGCCGCGCTCGGGGTCCGCAATCTGCAGCAGTACAACCAACTCCTGCACGACCCGGTGCAGCTGCGCCGCGCCAGGGAGAAGCTGACGGACGAGGGCAACGGCGACGCCCCCGAGCTCGAGCCCATGCCCTACATCGTCATCATCATCGACCAGGTAAGCTGGATCGGACTTAATCCAGCGCTCGGCCAGCTCAATTCCCCCACCAGAAAAGGTGGCCAGCATGTTACCGGGACTCACCTGGTACTTGGCTACCAGTACTTTGTAGCTATCGCATTCGTTAATACGCGCGACCGGTACTATGCCTACGCGCAGGGACAGGTCGAATTTCGACTCCGCCAGTCGTCGAACACCAAGCAGTGTTTTTCTACAGGCGTCAACCCGATGCGCCGGTGTTAACAGGGTAGCGCCATCGCCGCCAAATACGTAGGGGATTTCTCCCTGGGCGCTAATATTCAACACCGCATTGATGCAGGCTGCGCCAATCATGTTTACCTGCTTGTAACGGCCTTCGGAAATTGCTCGTGTCGATCCCTGTATGTCGGCGATAACAACATACCAGTCGTCGGGTGCGGTCGCATAGTTGCTGGTATTGGCCACCTGCGAGAAATCACTGAAAGATTCGATTTCGGCGTAAAATTTAGCCGTGGACATTGCTTCGCCGGCTCTCATGCCCTTGTTTGTATGTCAGCGATATAGCGTTTGCCGGTGCGTTAGTTTTCGACTTTTGATTCAAGGCTCATGGAATCGAGCCTGTACCGGGCGCTGGTATTCCCCTGTTCGGCGGCGAGGGTGTACCACATGACGGCAGTGCTGATATTGCGATTTACACCGATTCCCATGTCATACATTAA
>JAIVTZ010000110.1:0-8283 GCA_049188105.1 Deltaproteobacteria bacterium
CGCATCCTGGGCCAGGTCACGGGCGTAGACGGAGCGCCGATGCCGGGCGTGACGCTCACCGCCAGCAGTGAGGTCGTGATGGGCGGCTCGCGAACCGCGGTCACGGGCGAAACGGGAGCCTTCCGGTTCGCCGCCCTGCCGCCCGGCGTCTACAGCGTCACGGCGGTCATGACCGGCTTTCAGTCGCAGACCCTGGAGGGGATCGGTGTCAGCCTCGGCGCTACCGCCACCTCCAACTTCATGCTGCTGCCCGAGTTTTCAGACGAGATGGTCGTCACAGCCGAGGTGGCGCTCGTAGACACCACCAGCTCCAGTCTGACCGCCAGCTACACCGCCAATTTCATCAAGGACCTCCCCACCACCCGCAACTTCTACGACATCATGACGGTCGCGCCGGACGTCAGCCTCGCGGCGGAGGACTCGGACCGTATTATCGCCGGGGGCTCCAACGTCCAGTCGAACAACTGGTTCATCGACGGCATCGAGACCACCGCGCCGGAGACCGGCACCGCCTGGATCTACGTCAACCCCGACGCCATCCAGGAGGTCCAGGTCATGCACATCGGCGCCCCGGCCGAGTACGGCAACATGCTGGGGGCAGCCCTCAACGTCGTGACCAAGTCGGGTTCCAACCAGTTCAGGGGCGGTGTCAACGCCTACTGGTTCGACGACTCCCTGGTCGACTCGAAGATCAACTTCGACTCGGAGTTCCCCGAGTACCACCAGGGGGAGTTTCGGGATATCACCGTCACCCTGGGTGGGCCGATCAAGAAGGACCGGCTCTGGTTCTTCGCCTCCTACGAGTACTGGCGCGACAACCACACGTTTCCCGGCAGCGACCCCGCCGTCAATCCGACCTGGTATGCGGACCGCTTCGACATCAAGCTGTCGGCGCGGTTGAACGATAACAACCTCATCGACGCGAAGTTCCAAACCGATGACTGGGGATACCCGAGTCCAGCCAGCGAGTTCAGTACGCCGTCGGCGTCTGCGGGCGAGATCGGTGACAACCTGGCCTGGGGGCTCAACTACCAGTCCATCTTCTCCGATCGCACCTTCCTCGAGGTACGGTACACCGGCTTCACGGTCAACGACGACTTTCTCTCCCAGACCGGCAGCACCGAGCCGGCCTTCATCGACTACTCGCCGCCGGGAGGTGGGCCGACAACCCTCTGGGGTGGCGTGTGGTACCCCTGGACCTACGACACCACCCTTGACAACGCGAGCGCCACCATCACCCACTTCGCCGACGACTGGGTGGCCGGCGACCACGACTTCAAGTTCGGGATCCAGGCAAGCAAGGGCACCGCCAAAACCCAGGTCGCCCCCTCGGCCACCGGGGCCTACTACTACCACTACACCTACGAGTACGACTACTACGGCACCATCTACCCCTACGAGTACTACTACAAGGTCGAGGGCCTTCCCTACTGGTACGGCAACGAGCAGGAGTCGGTGTCGGTCTTCGTCGACGACTCGTGGTCCATCTCCCCCCGGCTGACCCTCAACCTGGGTCTCCGCTACGACTACCACAAGGGCATCATCCCGTCCTACGACCGTCTGGATTCCGAGGGCAATCCGACCGGCGAGAGCCTCCCGGGCTTTGATCCTATCTTCACGTGGAAGAACTGGTCGCCGCGCATCGGCTTCGCCTACGCGGCCGGCGCCAATGAAAATACCGTGATTCGCGGCTCCTTCGGGGTCTACTACGACGGCAACGTGGGCGGCAACTGGAACTCCCCACCGCCGGCACATCCGGGCCTGACCGCGTACTGGGGACCCGGGTGGGACGGCCCCTGGGACGATGAGCCCTCTTGGACCTGGAGCCCGGGTGGGTTCGTCAGCGTCGACCCCAATTTGAAGGCGCCACGGACCCTGCAGTACTCCGTCGGCTTCGAGCATGCGTTCGCCGATAACTACTCGGTCGGCGTCACCGGCCTCTACAAGGACACCACGGACCTGATCGGCTGGGAGATCATGGACGACGGCGTCTACGAGGAGCTGCCGTTCACCGATCCGTTCACCGGCAACCAGTACACGCTCCTCGACCCGATCGAGTTTCCCACCGTGCGCAAGGGCAACCGGCCGGGCTTCACCATCGATCCGGACGCCAACGAGTACTGGCAGGAGTACTGGGCCGTCATCCTGACCTTCAACCGGCGGTTTGCCGACTTCTGGAGCATGCAGGCGAGCTACACCTACTCGGAATCGACGGGGCTGATCCCGCGCTTCCTCTCGCAGTGGCAGTTCAACCCCTTCTACGGCGCCAGTGACGGCCGCGATCCCAACTCGTACCTCAACGCCACCGGTCAGCGGCTGCAAGGCGACCGGCCGCACATGCTGCGGGTGCAGGCGAACTTCCAGCTACCGTGGCAGATGAGGGCCAACACGCTGATCAACCTCCAGAGCGGCCGACCATACAGCCGTCAGATTCAGGTGCCGACGACCGGAAGGCCGAATTCAATCATGGCGCCCGCCAGCAACGATCAGCGCCACGATTTCCAGTACCTGTGGGATCTCGGCATCGGCAAGCAGTTCAACTTGGGGAGCGGCCTGGCTCTACAGATAGACCTGCAGCTCCTCAATGTGCTCAACAACACGCCGACCGACTGGTGGGAGACCGTGGTGCTGGCTAGCGGCGACGACTTCATCCCCAACACCTGGGTGAAGCCCCGCCGTCTGCAGCTGCACCTCGGTATCGAGTTCTAGCGACTCAGGCTGCAAACAGGCCTGAGCGGCCAGACTTCACCGGGCGGCGAGACACCTCGCCGCCCGGTTTTTCTCCGATCATTCCTTCCGCTCCCGTGCAGTTTTCAAGAACTCGCTCTCCTGGGTGGTCGTCTGCGGAAGGTCGTCGCTGATCCTGTACCACGGCACCTTGCTCTCGATCCCACTGTGCTCCCAGTTCGGTGGCCAGTCCTCCGGATGGTCCAGGCATCCCAGCATGATCGCCGGATCCGGCGAGCCGTCATAACGGAAGACGATCGGTGTTCCGCATTCCCGGCAAAAGCCGCGGGTCGCGATGTCGGATGATCGGTAATACGTCGGTTCACCGCGGGTGTAGCTGAAGGTGGGTCCCGGAAAATCGGCGAACACGATAAAGAGGTTTCCGGAAGCCTTCTGGCACATCCGGCAGTGACAGAAACCGACCATATTCGGCGGTTCGGTGGATTCAAAACGGATGGCCCCGCAGAGACATCCCCCGGTGACCAGAACTCGAGGTTTGTTTGCCATGTCTCACCCACTTTCTTTTCCGGTAGCGAGTAGCCTCGAGCTGATCCGATGCGCCCCTCGAAACCGCGTTGGCTGCACGATGCGGCAACTGATCGCACCACAGTATAGAATTCCTTGCTGCACAATATGGATGAATAGTCCATAATGTGGTGCCGGTGGAGAGAGGCGACCTCTCCGCCGACCTCGGACAATCGACGCGTTGACCGCCATCCTTCGAGGAGGAGCCCAAGCGATGCCAGTCCCGACGATGTTTCATTCGCGCACCTCCAGGCTGTGCACGAGCATGAGGTGGAAAGACTGGGCCGGGTACTTTGCGGTGTGTTCCTATGACTACTGCCACGAGCCCGAGTACTTCGCGATTCGGCACTCGGCAGGTCTGATCGACGTCACCGGGCTCTTCACGTACGAGGTCTACGGGCCCGACGCCGCCGCCTTCCTGTCGCGGCTGACGGTGAAAAACCTCGCCAAGCTGAAGGTAGGCCGCGTCACCTACCTCTGCTGGTGTGACGACGAGGGCAAGGTTGTCGACGACGGGACGGCAGCCCGCCTCGAGGAGGATTATTTCCGCCTAACCGCCAACGGGCCTTCCCTCTCGTGGCTGGAACGCTTTCGTCGCGGCTACGATGTCACCATCGAAGACAGCAACGACCGTATCGGGGCGCTGGCGCTCCAGGGACCCAACTCCAGGGAAATTCTGAAACAGGCCACCGACGCCGACATGGACTCCCTCAAGTTCTTCGGCAACCTACGTTGCAAGCTCGACGGCGCCGGCGTCTGGATCACCCGCACCGGCTACACCGGCGATCTCGGTTACGAGATCTGGGTCGAACGAGAGGACGCCGAAACGGTCTACGATGCGCTGATCCACTCCGGCAGGGATTACGGCATGCTGCCGGCCGGGCTGGACGCCATGGATGTGGCGCGCGTCGAGGCCGGGTTCATCATGAACCACGTCGACTACTTCAGTGCCCACCACAGCCTGACCGCGGAACGCAAGAGCTCGCCTTACGAACTCGGGCTCGGCTGGACCGTCCAATTCAAGAACCCCCGTGCCTTCATCGGCCGGGACGCCCTGAGCCGAGAGAAGGCCGCTGGTCCAAAGAGGAAGTTCGTCGGGCTCGACATCAGCTGGGAGGAGATCGAGGAGGTCTTCGCCGGCTACGGTCTGCCGCCGGAGCTTCCCCAAAGCGCGTGGCGGGACGGCAAACCAATCTACGACCTCGACGGTCGTTGGATCGGTCAGGCGACCAGCGGTGCCTGGTCGCCGACCTTGAAAAAGAACCTGGCGCTCGCTCAGATCGAGTCGGCATCGGCTGAAGAGGGAACCAAAGTCAAGGTCGAAGTGACCGCCGAGTACCGGCGTCACACGGTGACCGCCACGGTGGTCAAGACTCCTTTCTTCGACCCCGCCAGGAAGAGGGCGTGATGAGCAGGAAATACGACGCGGTCATCATCGGCGGGGGTCACAATGGCTTGATCTGTGCAGCCTACCTGGCAAAGGCCGGCCGCAAGGTGCTGGTGCTGGAGAAACGTCACCTGCTCGGGGGCGCGGCGGTCACCGAGGAGCTCTATCCAGGGTTTCACTTTTCGGTCTGTTCGTACGTAGTGAGCCTCTTGCGACCCTCGATCATCCGCGACCTGAAATTACCGGAGCATGGCCTCGAGATGATCCCGCTGGAGACCTCTTTCACGCCCCTGGTGGGCGATCCGGGTCTCTGCCGGTGGGCCGATCCGGAACGCAGCCGCCGCGAGATCGCCAGGTTCAGCACTCATGATTCCGAAATCTATCCCGAGTTCAGCCTGACCATGACCAAGGTGGCCCAGTTCGTGCGGGAGATCATCGATTCACCGGCCCCGGACCCGACGTCCTGGAATCCTCGGGAGCTCATGAAGCTTCTGCGGCTCGGCCAGACGATGAAAAAAGGCGGGACCGACGCGATCAACATGAACCTCAAGCTGATGACGATGAGCGCCGTTGACTTCCTCGATATGTGGTTCGAGTCCGACGTGCTCAAGGCGCCGATGGCGGTGAGCGGAATCATCGGCACCTATTTGGGCGTCAAGTCCCCTGGAACCGCCTACGTCCTCCTCCACCACTACATGGGCGAGATCGACGGGGCCTTTCGTTCGTGGGGCTACTCGAAGGGTGGCACCGGCGGCCTGAGCCTGGCCTGCGCCCGCGCCGCCGAGAGCTTCGGCGCCGAGATTCGCACCGAAGCTTCAGTTGCCGAGATCTCGATCAAAAACGGCAGGGCGCGGGGAGTGCTCCTGGCGAACGGCGAAGAGATCGAGGCCAAGACTGTGCTCTCGAGCTGCGACCCGAACCTGACCTTTCTGCGACTGGTCGGCGAGCGCCACTTCGACGAGGAGTTCACGACACAGATCAAACGCTACAAGCTGCGGGGCAGCTCCGGCAAGGTGAACCTCGCGGTCGATCGACTGCCGGAGTTTTTCGGACGCGAGGGAACGGCCCACCTGCGCGGGGACATCGCCATCGCACCCGGCATCGACTACCTCGAACGGGCCTATGACGAGGCCAAGTACGGCGAATTCTCGTCGAGGCCCTACATCAACGTCGTCATCCCGTCGATCATGGACCCCAGCGTCGCTCCGCCCGGGAAACACATCATCTCGATGTTCGTGCAGTACGCGCCCTACGAGATCAACGGAGGACCCGAGACCTGGCCCGAGAAGCGGGAGGCCTTTGGAGACACGGTGGTCGACACCCTGGCCGAATACTGTCCCGGGCTCAAGGAGTCGATTCTGTTCCGGCAGGTATTGACCCCATGGGACATGGAGCAGGACTACGGGCTTACCGAGGGCAACATCTTCCAGGGTGAGCTGAGCCTCGAGCAGCTCCTTTTCCAACGCCCCGCAGCGGGCTGGTGCCGCTACAAAACGCCGATAAAAAACCTCTGGATGTGCGGTTCCGGCGCCCATCCGGGAGGCGGGATCATGGGTGCGCCGGGGCAGTTGGCTGCCGCGGCCGTCCTCCAATCGAGGGAGCTATGAGCCAATCCTACGACGTCATCGTCATCGGCGCCGGCCACAACGGCCTCACAACTGCAGCCCTTCTCGGCAAGCGCGGGCGCAAGGTGCTCGTGCTCGAAAGACGGGAGCAGGTGGGCGGGCTGGCGGCCGGCGAGGAGTTCCATCCCGGCTACCGCACGGCCGGTGTGTTGCACGATACCAACAGGGTTCGTCGTTGGGTGGCAGAGGAGCTCGGGCTTGGGCGCCACGGCCTCGAGTTCCGGCCCGACCCACCGCCGGTATTCCTGCCCGAGCGGGACGGAGAAGGCATCGTATTGGATCGCGATCCCGAGAAGGCGGCGGCCGAGCTATCCCGCCGATCGGAAAAGGATGCGGGCCGGTACCACGACTACCTCGCTTTTCTCCAACGCATCAGTCCGACAATTCGGAGGCTGTCGGATCGACAGCCACCGGACTTCTTCGATCCGGGTTTCGGTGATCTATTCGGTCTCGGCAGGGCGGCGCTCTCTCTTCGCCTGCTCGGCAAGAGGGACATGATGGAGGTCCTGAGGATCACTCCGATGTGCATCGCCGACTGGCTCAACGAGTGGTTCACAAGCGATCTCTTGAAGGCGGGGCTCGCCGGGTCGGCTCTCGACGGCTGTTTCGCCGGCCCGTGGTCACCCGGCACCACCGCGAATTTCTTGTGGATGGAGAGTACGGTCGCGGAACCGATAGCGGGCGGTCCCCCAGCCCTGATCGACGCCCTGAAAAAGGCGGCGGTGGCCAACGGTGTGGAGATCCGGTGCGGAGCGGCGGTGGAGAGGATCGACCTCGACGAGCGGAAGGTATTGGGGGTCACCATCCGCGGCGACGAACGGCTGGAGGCACAGAAGGTCGCGGCCTCTTGTGATCCCAGACATCTCTTTCTGGATCTTCTGCCGAGCTGGGCCCTGTCGGCGACTCTGGAACGGAACATCTCCACCTTCCGGGTTCGGGGAACGACCGCCAAGGTGAACCTGGCCCTGACCGGCTATCCGGAGTTCTCCTGCCGCCCGGATCTGAAGGCCGAGAGGATCCGGATCGGGGAGACCATCGACGATCTCGAACGTGCCTTCGACCCGGTGAAGTACCGGCAGTTCTCGCGGCGCCCGTCTCTCGACATCCTGGTGCCCACCATCGAGACACCCGAGCTGGCGCCGGCGGGCCACCACGTGCTCTCGATCCTGGTCCACTGCGCACCCTACGAGCTGGAGGGCTCGTGGAACGAGACGTCCAAGGATGAGCTCTACCGCGCGGCGGTGGACCGCCTCGCGGAGTACGCCCCCGGAATCGGGGAAGCGATCGTCGGTCATCAGGTCCTCAGCCCGTTCGACCTGGAGTCCATCTACGGGGTGAGCGGCGGACACCTGTTCCACGGCGAACACGCCACCGACCAGCTCGTCGTGAGGCCGACGCCGGAGTGCACGGGATACCGAACTCCCTACGAGGGACTGTTCCTGTGCGGCAGCGGCAGCCATCCGGGAGGTGGGATCACCTGCGCACCGGGCGCCCTCGCCGCGAAGAGAATCTTGAAGGGTTGATTCTGGAGCTGGATTGCGGGTGTTTCTTCAACGCAAAGGCGCAAAGGCGCGAAGACGCAAAGCCCACCCACCCACGGAGAAACCGCAGATAACGCCGATAGACGCAGATCTCATATTCGTGCGGACCGCAACACCTACTCCATCAGCGAGCTCATGCCACCCACCCACCCCTTCTTAACGCAGAGGCGCAGAGGCGCAGAGAGTTCATCTCGAAGCCTCATCATACGGCGAGGTCCTGGCCGTCGTCCGACGGCCAGGGACCGCTGGGCCGGAATAACCGCTCCGAAAGCGAGCTTTCGTCACGGTTTTCCGGCCCAGCGGCCTGCGCTCTCGAAGAGCGCAGCCCTCGCCACTCCTCAGCCCCTGTTGGCGGATGGACGGCGCCTCCCCTTCAAAAAAGAAGAGGGGCGAGGCGGAACCGATGCGCCCCGGGCGCGTCGGCCGGTGGGCAGCACGGCTGCGACGAACGCTCGCGTTCGGAGCAGACGGGCTTCCC
>JAIVTZ010000111.1:0-8204 GCA_049188105.1 Deltaproteobacteria bacterium
TGCGTCCGCTTTTCGCAAGCACCAGAGCATCAAGAGCTTGGCACATCTCATCCGGTAGAACCGCTCATCTTAGGTTGAAGTAAAGGTGCCCGGCACCGCTTTGCAGAATTGATGGCAGGATGAGGCTCAGCGCAGGGGCGCGCAAAGGCCGAGAGCACATGTGCGTCAAAGACAAGAGGTCTTGGTAGTAGGCAACTGATCCTATTACAGGCACCCGTCGCGGGGATGAACCAGCTCGCGATGGCCCAGCCGCCACACCCAGGGCGCGATCGGGTTTTGGTCGGACCACAGGCCCCGGTTAGCCTGGCGGGCCTCGTGCTCGGCCTTGGCCAGGGCTGGATCCTGCGACTCGCGTCGGTCGTGCCAGGCGAGGCCTGCCCTCACCAGGTCAAGGGAGAGATCTTTGCCGAAGACGGTGACCCGGCCGAATATGTGCCCGCCGCCGGTGTTCTTTACTTGAACCTTGACGATCTGTCTGCAAACCATGCCGGCTGTGAAGCGCTTGGCCTCGTTGCCGAAGGGCTGGCCGAGCTCGGGGCAGTCGGCGCCCTCGAGATCGACCTCGACCCGCTCGGTGCCGCGGGCAACGACGATGGTGTCGCCGTCGATGACCGCGACGCAACGGTCAACCCAGCTTTCGTCGCCGTGCAGGGGGAGTCCTGCAGACAGCAACGCGAAGGCGATGATCGGCAACGACGCTTTGCGGCTCATTTTTCGGGTCGGCCTTTCCCTGGGCGCATCGGTGTCACCGATGACATCATCACAACCGGATGCGGAAGAGTCGGGGTCACTTCGACTCGATGCCCTTCCAGGGCTTGCCTGGCAACTTGGCGATGAGTCGGTCTTGGACGAGCTTGGCCGCCGAGACAGGGTCATACTCGATGTTTGCCGGAACAAGGAGCTGAAGATCCTCGAGAAACACATTGTTGTGGAGTTTGTAGGAAAGGTTGGCTTGGAACTCTGCCTTTGACACAGCGGTCCCGTCGTGAGCGATGTAACGCTGGAAACACTCGACGATTCTGTCTGGATCGGCGCTTGAAAACCGCAGCGCCAGCCACAAATCAAACAGATCGCGGCCCTTCTTCCGTTGGTAGAGCGCGCGCAACTTGGTGCCGAGGAGCTCATCGAGCTCGTAAACAGGGAGCTTGGCCATACCGGAGAACCATGGATTGTTCACGACGAGTTCGTGCCGACTGATGCCGAATACGGAGAAGTGTTCCCGCGTGTTGATCTCGATCTTCAGCCGCGTTTGCACCACTGGCGCAAACGTTGTGTCGAACCGGTAGACGAGCGTGAATCTCCCCTGTTTTTGCCGCCATTTCGGCTGCCCGAGCCACCCATCGAGCGCGTCGCGAATGGAATCGACCAGCTCCCCGATTGGGCCGGCCGCTCGTTGCACGAGATCGATGTCCTCCGAGTAGCGTCCTGCGGTGTCGAAGAACAGCTTGTGGAGGGCAGTCCCTCCTCTGAAGGCGGCCTGATGGCTTACGATCTCGTTCTTGAATATGGCGATCAGCGCCCGCGACAGCACGAGGTCCTGCTCGACCTGAGCGTTGGATGGCCAGGGCGCGCGGGTTCGCCAGGCCGTGATGTTAGCGCGAGGGATCACAGGTCGACCTGCAGTTCTTCGTTGGGCAGCACCCGCCAGCGTCTGTCCGCTTCGACATGTCCGGCGCCGTCCGGGCGTAAAGGCACTATGCGAGGGTGGCGCGCGCGCAACCATTCGGCGAGCGGTTCGGCGAGGTCGTGTTCTCCCACCGCCTCGAGAAGGTAGCCGAGGCGTTGGACATCGGGGATCCGCACAAGCGGTGCGACATCGGCGAGGTCGTCAGCGTCGAGCTCCTCGGATAGCTCGGCGAGGATTGTCGCTGCGTTGCTGAGGTGGCCGGCGCCGGCCTGGTAGTGAACGAGGTCGAATGCAGTGGTTTCTGGAGTTGCGACCCGCATGGTTCCGGTCTCGGTCTGCACCTGGGTAACCGGCATCTTCTCGACCTTGCGGCTCATCAAGAACTGGATGACGGTCCGGCCCGCGCGTATTTCGCGCGTCGGTCTGCTTGTCACCACCTGGAAAACCATGGGTTGCTGATGAGCTGCGCCGTGGATTGCAGCTGCGCTGAGCAGACCCACGTAGTAGGGCTGTTTCAGAAAGGCCATGAGGTCATCGATGAACCAATCGGCCGGCGGCGATCCCGCCGCGCGGTACTCCGGGGGCACGATGGCATAGAACCCTCGCCGCGGGCTGACAATCCGGCCCCTCTTCTTGAGCCTCCGAAGCGCGGACTGAGCCGCCACGAACGAGCGGCCGGTTTCGGCCTCAACCTCGGCGCGGGTGAAGGTATAGCGCCCGCTCGACTGGAGCTGCTCTACCCAGCGTGATATCGGAGGCGTGGAAGGCATCCTGATTGTTCTCCATCGTCGCAACTTTGCAATTCAGTTGCAGAAATTAGCACAATTCGCTAATTTTTGCAAGCGAAACGTCCCAGACGCCCTCCCCGGCGTGCGGGAATCTACGTATCCCATCTTGGGCCCCTGGGACCGCCGAGCTCCAGCTCGGAACGGTGCCGTCCCTGGGACCGCCGAGCTCCAGCTCGGAACGGTGCCGTCCCTGGGACCGCCGAGCTCCAGCTCGGCATTCTTCCGGCCGCTGAGCTCAGGCATGCGCAAGGGGTTCAATCCAGCTTGGCACCGCGATGACTACCTTGGATGGTCGCCACAGGATGTAGCGCCATGGATGCCGTTAAAGGTGCCTAGCACCGCTTTGCAGAATTGATGGCAGGATGAGGCTCAGCGCAGGGGTGCGCAAAGGCCGAGAGCACATGGGCACTACGTGACCAGAGGTCTTGGTGGTAAGCGGCCGATCCTGTTACAGGTACCCATCGCAGGGATGAGCCGGCTCGCGAGGGCCCAGCCGGTGGAATTCGAAAAGGTGCTGATTCATCAGTCGCCAGACTCCCCGAGGGCCGCCCGGAGCCCTGCGAGACTCCGCCTCGGCTTGCGACCCTTTGCGCGGCTGGTGCATCCTAATAGGGTGATGGAAGGTGGAACGGGTTTTTTCACGGTGGTCGACGTCATCCATCTGGCGAGAGCCAGACGTGGTGACCTCGACGCTCTCGAAGGCCTCTATCATCTGTTTTCTGGGCCGGTTTTCACCCTCGCCCGAAGGCTGAGTCGGTCACGCGAAGAGGCCGAAGAGATCCTCCAGGAGACCTTTCTCGAGATGATTCGAAGCATTCGCAGCTTTCGCGGTGACGGGGCCTTCGGCGCATGGCTGCGCACGATTACGATCTCGAAAGCCTTGACCACTCTGCGCCGGATTCGCCGGGACGCCACCGAAATGATGGTGGCGGGCGGGCTCGGCGCCGAGCCCATCGATGTCGCGGGTTCGACCGAGATCGAAGGCGGTTGGCGGCGGGTTGATCTGGAGCGGGCGCTGGAGAGGTTGCCGGATGCGGCGCGAGTGGTGGTCTGGCTGCACGACGTCGAGGGTCTGACCCATGTGGAGATTGCCGATGTCTTCGGTCGATCGGTGAGTTTTTCGAAATCGCAGCTTTCGAGGGCGCACGCACGATTGCGCCGGGAGCTGGGAAGATCTGGAGGGATCGGAGATGCATCCGAGCCTGGACGAGTTGTTGGCACTGCGTGACGGTGACGGTGACGTCGAGGGGTCGCGCCACGTCCGGTTCTGCGGGCAATGCGGCGAAGAGCTGGCCGAGCTGAGCACGGCAGCCGCGGCCCTCCGCGCCCTGCCGTCGATTGTCGCGGCCGAAGATCAATGGCCACGAATTCGAGATCGCGTAGTCAGGCGACGCAAAAGATCCTTGATTCTCCGTGTCGCGGCCGCCGCAGCCTGCGGCGTGGCGGCGTTGGTCGCGGTGATGGTAATGCGACCCGTTCCACCGGACGAGAGCATCCCGGCGGATCGGGACGCCTATGCACCCCTGGCGGTCGAGCATCTGACAAACGCGTCGAAGGAGCTCGAGCTGGTGCTCCACAGGCCCTCGCTGCGCACGCAGGTTCTCAGCCCGACGAGGGCGGCGATCATCGTCGACATCGAGGACCGCATTGCGCTCGTCGATCTGGCCCTCGCCGAAAGTACCGGCGATCCTCCCGACGAGACCGCCGTGGCCCTGTGGAGCGACCGCGTGGAGCTTCTCGATGCCCTCGTCTCGGTCCGGGGCGGACCCCCACGCAGTGACGGGATCGTTTATGCAAACCAGGTATCTGAAGGGAGCATCAGATGAAGAAATTCATGATGGCCGTTCTGGTGGTGGCGTTCGCCGTTGCGACGCCGTCGATGGCGGACGACACCGGTGATGAGGCGAAATCCGGCCAGGCGCGGAATCCACACAGCGAGCTTCGCGAGGCGGTCTCCAAGATCCGCTCGTTCTACTCGCCGGGGAACAACGTTTACATTGGACGCGATCTCGAAACCCTGTCGCGGCGGCCGCGACTCGGCATCATCCTCCAGGGGGTCTTGGTCACGGGGCGCGATGGTGGCGAGGAAGGTGCCACGATCCTGGCAGTGACCCCCGGCTCTCCGGCGGACGAGGCCGGGCTTCAGCCGGGCGACGTGATCACCAGATGGAACGACCAGCCCCTCGCCGATGGCGCCGAGAACTCTGATGACGCCGCCGTTCGCTCAACCCGCGAGCTGTTGGAGCGGTCCCGAAGGCTCGATGACGGAGAGACCGTAGTCCTCGGGTACCTGCGTGACGGATCGGAGCACGAAGTGACATTGGTGGCGCGGGAAATCGAGTTCAGTCCGCGGTTCGTCCAGGACTTCGTCAAGCCCTTCGGTGGCAAGATGCGGCCGGGCCGGCCGTTTGTGGGCGTGGCGTCCGGATTGTGGTTCCTCCCCAGGGGTTGGTCGGACATGGAGCTGGTGGCCCTCAACCCCGAGCTCGGTGCCTATTTCGGCGCCGACGCCGGGGTGTTGGTGGTTCGAGGCCCCAAGGAGGATGAGAGCTTCGGCCTCGAGAGTGGCGATGTGATCCTCAGGATCGGCAACCGCGAGGTGAGAAGCCCCGAACACGCGATGCGCATACTCCGTAGCTACGAGCCGGAAGAGGACCTCACCATCGATATCATCCGTCACGGAAATTCGCGGATGCTCACCGGAACGGTTCCGAGTTCGTCGCACGAGTTCTTCTACAAGGAATTCCTCGAGCGTTCAGAAGAGTGAATCTCGGTGCGATGACGACAACGATGGCCCGCGGGGAGACTCGCGGGCCTTCGAGTTCAACACGGGTCCTTTCCGCCTTTCTCCTCTGCACCGTTGCCGAGGTCGAGTTCGATCGTTAAATAACGGTGCCTTAAAGGTGCACCCTTGCTTGCTTTTTTCTCGGGATGACCGGCGTCATGTATCATGCGTGAGGAGCTCTCTCGCGTACATATCTCGGCTGTTGCCTTTCTAGGAGGGAGAAGGCCTTATCGTGTCACCGGGTCCGACGGGCAGATCCCCCCCCAACCTTGGGGGAATGCCGCGACGCGTCGGTTCATTCGAGTTCATCGAGGAGCTCGGCCGTGGCGGAATGGGGGTCGTGTACCGGGCTCGCGATCTAAAACTGGACCGCGAGGTTGCCCTCAAAAGCCCCCATCCCAACCTCCTCGAACGCCCCGGATTCCGCCAGAGGTTCATGGGTGAGGCGCGTGCGTCGTCAAAGCTCATGCACCCCAACGTCGTCACTGTCTTCGAGGTTCTCGAAGACGACGGCGTCCCGTGGCTGGTGATGGAGTTGATTGACGGCGCTAGCCTGCGGTCACTTCTGTCCGGTCACCACCCCTTACCGGTTGAAAACGTCCTCCGGTACGCGCAAGGTCTCACGGATGGCTTGCGGGTTGCTCACACCGCTGGGATTCTCCACCGCGACATCAATCCGAATAACATCCTCGTCGGTAAAGATGGGCGTGCTCGACTGAGCGATTTCGGGTTGGCGCGGGCGCGGGTCGAGCTCGAGGAGAAGGGCTGGTATTCGGGGGGCTCCACCCAAGACCAAATATCCGGCGGTATTGTCGGAACACGCGGCTATATGTCGCCCGAGCAGGCGCTTGGCAAACCCGTCGACCCCCGTAGCGACGTTTTTTCACTCGGCGTGGTGTTCTACGAGATGTGCACGGGCGTGCCGGCGTTCTCCGAGCAGGGTTCGTCCGGCTGGCTCGACGCCCTGCTACACCGCGAGCCACCTTCGATCGCCAGCCTCAACTCCGAGGTTCCGTCGGAGTTCCAGGACATCGTCCATAAGGCGATAGCAAAGCGGCCGTTTCAGCGCTATCAGAGCGCCAACGAAATGTTGCTCGACCTCAGCGCATTGAGGCGCAGTCTCGAGGTGGATTCAAATCACTCGGGGTCCGGAGTCGAGCCGGCACCTTCGCGGAGGCGGTTCTGGTACGCGATAGCCGCTCTGGCCGCCGCAGCGATCGCCACATTCGTTGTGTTGCAGATGGTCTCCAGCCCCCCAGACACCGGGCCGATCATCGGCCCGACGCACCATCGGCTCACAACAGCGCCGGGCTGGGAGGGGGAGCCCGCGGTGTCGCCCGAGGGAAGCATGATCGCGTACTGCTCCGACCAATCGGGAAACCCGGACATCTGGATCGTCCACGGGTCCGGTGGGGAACCGCTGCGGCTCACCTCCCATCCCGGCTCGGACACTGACCCGGCGTGGTTTCCGGACGGCAGCAAGGTCGTCTTCGTGTCCGATCGCAACGGCGAACGGGCGATTTGGCGGGTTCCGCCTTTGGGCGGCGTACCGGTCCTGATGGTGCCAAACGCAGAGGATCCGGCGGTGTCGCCGGACGGCCGGCGCATTGCCTTCGCTCGGGCGGGCCCGAGCGGGATGCACCGAATTTACGTCGCGTCGCTTGATGATCCGTTGAACGCCCGCGTCATCACCGGCGACGACGACGGTCTGTGGGATCACGAGAGCCCGGTCTGGTCGCCGGACGGACGAATGCTCTGCTATGCGGATTTCCGAAACCTATGGCTGGCTCCGGTCGACGGTGGTTCACCACGACGGCTGACCCAGGAGGAGGCCAGAGATCACGATCCGGAGTGGTCGGCGGACGGCAAACAGATTTTCTTTGAATCGGGGCGCGACAACACCCTTGCGCTGTGGCGGGTCGACATCGACGGGGGCAAGGCGGAGCGCCTGACTGCCGGCACGAGCGGCGAAGGACAACCGTCGTTCAGTCGGGACGGCCGGTTGCTCGCGTATGCCACGCGTGACTCCAACTCCGACATCGTCGTCCTCGATCGGCAAACTGGGAACCGGGAGACGATTTCTGGGGCCACGATAGAGAACGAACCGGCGGTTGCACCGGACGGTAGCAGCGTGGTCTTCATGTCCGACCGGCGGGGCACATTCGATCTCTGGCTGCAGCCCCTCCACGGCGGGCGATTGGACGGGGCGCCGCGACGGCTCACCGATGACGCCGGTATGGTGGCAGTGCCGGACATCTCTCCGGACGGGCGCTGGCTCGCCTATTTTCGCGTCCTCGAAAGCCAGATGGACATCTGGGTAGTGCCGATTGCGGGAGGTTTCCCCTGGAGCTTTACGAACCATCCCGCCATCGACATCCATCCGTCGTTCTCTCCTGACGGGACCCAGATGGCCTTCGTCTCGGATCGCGACGGCGTCGAAAACATATGGGTGGCGGCGGTGGCCGACGGACGACGCGCGGGGGAGCCGTGGCAGCTGACCCACAGCGAGGCAGCGCATATCTTTCCCACCTGGTCACCGGACGGGCGCCGGATCGCGTTCGTCGCCCAGAAGGGCTACGAACAAGAGGTATTTATCGTTGACATGGACTCCGAAACACCGCCGGTCCAACTGACCCGCGGCGCACGCGCGGTCCGGGCCGTCTGGGATTCTTCAGGAGACGAACTGCTGGTCAGCGGCTCCTGGGGTGGCGATCGCATGACCTTACGCATCGTATCGGTGTCCGACGGGACCTCACGCCCGTTCGAGCCCGAGTTGGAGCTCGGGCCGGAGGACAACAACGCCGGTCTCTTCGCTTTGGACCGGGAGGGAAGGGTCCTTGTGTACGTCGTTGTCGAAAGGAGTGGAGATGTTTGGTTGACCGAGATGGGCAAAGGACCGCGTTGACGAGATGACGTCGTCGTAGCGGCGTAACGTGAATTGACCCGATGGAAAAGGAGACGATCGATGAACCAAGATGTGGAGTTCGACGAGTATGTAGGTACT
>JAIVTZ010000112.1:0-8202 GCA_049188105.1 Deltaproteobacteria bacterium
ATCAACGACCGTCTCGAAGAGGCGGTGAATGCCCTGGTCGGCATCTGCATCGCCGAGCATCAGAAATCGACCCGAATGAAACCAAGGCTGGACGCCATCAGACAGGCGTTCCAGAACTCGCTCGAAAAGGAATTCGCTACATGATTGAGCTGCCTGAAGAGTTCGACTCCATATTCCGTTACATCGTCGTTGTGTCGCAGCGCGCCGAGCAGCTCATCAACGGCGCCAAGCCCCGCACCGAGAGCCGCCACGCAAAACCGACCCTCAAGGCTCGCGATGACGTCGACGGCAAAGCGGTCGGCTGGCGCGTACTCACCCAGGAGGAGCTCGATGCCCACCGGCAGGCCATGGTCGAGCAATTCCGCGCCGAAGTCGGCGCCGTCACCGAGCCCGAGGGTAGTCGGCCGATCCCCGACGTCCTGCCGACCGCCGAGGTGCCGGCGGCCGTGCCGGCCGCGGATCCGGAGCGAGACGACGAGCTGGCGCGCCTGCAGCGCCTTCTCGGCATGACCGGATTGGCGAAGGCGGCGAAAAAGATCGAGGATTCCGAAGAGGCCAAGAAGGAAGAGGCCAAGAAGGAAGAGGCCAAGGAGGAGGCCCCGGTTGATCTCGAGGTCGAAGAGAAAAAAAAGGGCTGAGCACCGTCCCGATGCCTCCTCCGGGACGTAATCGATGCGTCCCCGTGACCTCCACCGCTATCTGAACGACGTCGGTTGGCCGCAATCGCCCGTGCCACCCGATGCCCCTCCCCCGGGCGTGGCGCCCGTTGCTGAGGATCCTCCCAACACCCTCGAATCCCTGGCCCGGTCGGCCGACGGCTGCAAACTGTGCCGTCTGAGCGAGAAACGGCAGACCGTGGTTTTCGGTGAGGGAAGCCCGCGGGCTCGGGTGATGTTCATCGGCGAGGGCCCGGGGGCGGACGAGGATCGCACCGGGAGGCCGTTCGTCGGCCAGGCCGGCAAGCTCCTCGACCAAATAATCTTCGCGATGGGCTTCGACCGGGCCGAGGTGTATATTGCCAACGTCGTCAAGTGCCGTCCGCCTGGCAATCGTGATCCCAAGGATGACGAGGTGGCGTCCTGCGCGCCATACCTCGATCGCCAGATCGAACTCATCCAGCCCGAAGTGCTGGTGGCGCTGGGCAAACCCGCGTCGCACCGTCTGACCGGGACGACGAAGCCCATGGGCGCCATGCGCGGACGCTGGTCCACCTACAGCGGCATTCCGCTCATGCCGATCTTCCACCCCGCCTATCTGCTGCGCACCCCAAAGGCGAAGCGCGAGGTGTGGAACGATCTGAAGATGGTGATGGAGCGCCTCCAGGCCGCCGAATAAACCATCAAATGGCAGGCGAGACGCCTGCCCCACAAGGGCTCCGGGAAGTCTTGTGGGGCAGCCGTCCCGGCTGCCATGTGGATCGGTGGAAAATTCGAAATTCGAAATTCGAAATCAAAAAACCCCCGGCCTCGAAAGACCGGGGGTAGTGGTTGGAAATTCCGAATTCCGAATTCCGAATTCGTTCTAGCGGTCACGCTCCATATACCTCAGGAACTCCCCGTCGGTCGACAGCAGCAGAATGGTGTTCTTGTCCATGGTCCGGGTGTAGACCTCCATGGTCTTGAGAAAGCGGTAGAAGTCGGGGTCGCGGTTATAGGCCGCGGCGTAGATGTTCGCCGCCTCGGCGTCGGCCCTGCCCTTGATCTCCTGTGCCTGGCGGTAGGCTATCGAGGTGATCTCTTTGAGGTCGCGGTCCTTGCTGCCGATGATGCGGGCCGCCTCGCCGGCGCCCTCCGAGCGGTACTTCTCGGCGATGCGCTGGCGCTCCGAGATCATCCGCGCGTAGACGTCGGTCCGTACCTGCTCGACGTAGTTGATGCGCTTGACCTGGAAGTCGAGGAGCTCGATCCCGAGATCGGCCTCGGCGATCCTCTTCTTTGCCGTCTCCAGCACCTCGGCCTGGAGTACGGCCCGTCCGTAGATGATCTCGTCGTGAGACTCCTCATCGACAACCCCCGTCGACGAGATGAACTCGCGGTTGCTGCTGCGCACGAGCTCGATGAGATCGTGCTTGGCGATGGTGGTCCGGGTCTCACCGTTCAAGATGTCGTCGAGGCGGGACTGGGCACCAAGTTCGTTGGTCAGGCGTTGGAAGAACAGGAGGGGGTCGGAGATCCGCCAGCGGGCGTACGTGTCGACCCAGATAAAGCGCTTGTCCTTGGTGGTGACCTGGTTCGGGTCGCCGTCCCACTCGAGGAACCGCTTTTCGAAGCGGTTGGCCGTCTGCACGAAGGGTGTCTTGATCTTGAGGCCGGGGCTGGTCACGGGGTCGCCGACGGGCCTCCCGAACTGGGTGATGATGACCTGCTGCCACTCCTCGACCGTGTAGAAGGCGCCGCCGAGGGCCGCGACGATGAGGAGGACGATGACGAGAACTGCAAAAAGGGAGGCCTGTTTCATTTCTTCACCTCCGCCCCGTCGAGCTGGAGGAGGGGCAGCACCCCCTGCAGGCCGCTGTCGAGCAGTATCTTGCGCTGCATGGCCGGGTATATCGTCTCCATCGTCTCGAGGAAGATGCGCCGTCTGGTCACCTCGGGCGCGCGGCGGTAGGCTGCGTACACCTCGTCGAAGAGGGCTGCATCGCCCTTGGCGCGGTTGACGCGGTCGATGGCGTAACCTTCGGCCTGCTCGATGGCTTGATCGGCCTCTCCACGCGCCTTGGGGATCACCCTGTTGTACTCGCCGCGCGCCTCGTTGATGGCTCGTTCGCGCTCCTGCTCGGCCTGGTTGACCTCGTTGAAGGACGGTTTCACCGGGTCGGGCGGATCCACGCTGCGGAGCACGATCTGCTCCACCCGAATACCGGTGTCGTACTGGTCGCACAGCTCCTGGAGCTCGACCTTGACCTGGTTTTCGATCTCCAACCGGCCGATGGTGATGACCTCGTCGACCGAGCGGTCGCCCACCACCGCTCGCATCACCGCCTCGTTCATGTCGCGGAAGGTCTTGGTCACGTTACGGACCTTGAACAGGTACTTGTATGGGTCTGCGACCCGGTACTGGGCGATCCACTCCACCACCACCACATTGAGGTCGCCGGTGAGCATCAACGACTCGTCCACGAAGTCGCGGGCGGAGTAGCGTGTCTTGACCCCGGCCTCCATAGTTTGGAAGCCGAACTCCTGTTTGAGCTGCCGCTGCACCGGTACCTTGAGCACCCGCTCAATGGGCGTCGGCCACTTGAAGTTGAGCCCCGGCTCGGCGGTGCGGGTGAACTTGCCGAAGCGCAGCACGATGCCCACCTCCTCCGGTTGGACGGTGAAGACCGCGCTGAACAGCACCAGCGCGCCGATGAGGAGCAGCGCGCCGGCGAGAATCACCTTGGTCGGCGGTTTCCCGGGTCGAAAGTCTCCGATGTCGATAGTTCGCGGTCCCTGGTTGTCCATGGTCTGATCCTTCCGTTACTGGTTTGTCGGGGCCGTGAGCACCAAGGTCACATCGCAGACATTGGTGCCGGTCGGCCCGGTTCGGATGTTGTCGCTGACGGTCTCGAGTGCTGTGCCGCTGTCGTTATCGGCCAACGACTCCCCGGGATCGATTCCGGCCCGGCGGAGACGCTCGATAGTTGTCGAATCGACGATCGCACCGGCGTTGTCCGAGAGACCGTCGATGCCGTCGGTTCCCGCCGCCAGGATGACGGCGGGAGATGCTCCCGCGAGCTCGAGGGCCGCCGCCAGGGCGAGCTCCTGGTTGCGGCCGCCACGACCCGAGCCGTTCACCGTGACGGTGGTTTCACCACCGAGAACAAGGGCGGAGGGCGTGTCCGGCTTTTCCCGTCCCGCCCGCCTGCCCAGCTCTCGGCCGCGCTCGGAGGCCTCACCCTCGAGGTGGCCCGCAGCCACCGCGACATCGTAACTGCGTGCGGCGAGCTCGGCGGCGGCGGCGTCGACCGCCGTGCGGTTGTTGCCAATGACGTGAGTCGAGGCGATGGCGGCCCACGCGGAATCGTCGACGACCCGTCCGGCGGCGGCGCGCAAGTACGCGGTCACCGCTCCCGGGACGGCCTCGCGAAGGCCGAAGCGGTCGAGGACTGCGAGCGCGTCGTTGGAGGTCGTGCTCGAGGGCACGGTGGGACCGGAAGCGATGTCGGCCAACGGGTCGCCGAGCACGTCGGAGATAATCAGAGTTCGCACGGGCGCCGGGTGAGCGGCACGGGCGAGCCCGCCGCCCGCGGCCGCCAGTAGCTGCCGCCGCACAGTGTTGACGTCGTTGATCGCTGCGCCCGCCTTGAGCAGGCTCTTGGTGGTCGCGTGGACATCGTCGAGCTCGAGACCCTCCTCGGCCGCCGCCATCAGCGCCGAGCCGCCGCCCGACAGCAGCACGACCAGGACATCGTCTTCGCCGAGGCCTGCGGCGACCTCGAGCAGGCGGCGGGTGGAGGCCTCGCCGTCGCCGTCGGGGTAGGGGTGAGCGCCGCGAAGGACCCTGGCTCGGGCCTCGACCTCGGCTGGAACCGGAACCCCGTGCGGGGTGAGCACGAGGATCTCGTCGGCCCAACCCGGCATCGTGGTCAGCCAGGCGGCGGCGAGCCCCGGCGCTGCCTTGCCGATGGACATCACGACGTGGCGACCCGAGGTTTCAGGCAGCGGATCACCGCCGACGAGCACCGTCTCACCATTGCGGCTGATCTGTGCGGGCAGGAGGTTTTCCGGCCGCACGGCATCGACCGCGGCCTCGAAAGCGGCCAACGCGTCGGCCCGCATGTCTGCAAGCGACACCATGCTCGGTAGTGTAGCTCAAATGAGTTCGGAATTCGGAATTCGGAATTCGGAAATTCCGCCCAACCCGCGGAATCAGTTTTGAGTTTTGGGTTACGGGCGCCCTTCGAGCACACCGAAGTGAGAAAACACCGCTGGGCACGGTGCATCGCTGGCCGCAGCAGGAAGCTGGTGAGAAATGTGGGCTAGAGTATGATGGCACACTGGGATTTGGACAATGCGAGACCTCATCGGTCATACCCTCGGTCACTACCGTATCGTCGAGAAAATCGGCGCCGGCGGGATGGGGGTGGTGTACCGCGCCCGGGACGAGCGGCTTGACCGCGACGTTGCCGTCAAAGTGCTGCCTGAGGGGGTAGCCTCCGACCCGGACCGCCTGCGGCGCTTCGAACGGGAGGCGAAGGCGGTCGCCGCCCTCTCGCACCCCAACATTCTGGAGATCTTCGACTTCGACATCGAAGGAGATGTCGCCCACGCGGTGACCGAGCTTCTCGAGGGCCAGACGCTGCGGGAGCACTTGCAGACATCAGACGGCCCGATGCCCTGGAAACGAGTTCAGGAGACCGGCCTTGCGGTGGCGGACGGGCTCGGAGCGGCCCACGCCAAGAGCGTGATCCACCGGGATATCAAACCGTCGAACATCTTCCTGTGCTCGGATGGGCGAGTGAAGATCCTCGACTTCGGCCTCGCCGCCACCCACGAGGTGATGGACGGCGAGGCGGAGACGGCATCGATCGAGGCGCCTCTCACCCGTGAAGGCTCGGTGATGGGAACGGTCGGCTATATGGCGCCGGAACAAGTCAGGGGCCGGCCGACCGACCACCGCTCTGACATCTTCGCCCTGGGCTGCGTGCTGTACGAGATGCTCACCGATTGTCGGGCCTTCCCCGGGGACACCGACGCGGATGTGCTCTCGGCGATCCTGACAAAAGCCCCGCCTTCCATGACCGGAGAAATGCCGGGTGTCCCCGACGCGCTCTCCGGGATCGTCGAACGCTGCCTGGAGAAGAGCCCCGAGCAGCGCTTCCAGTCGGCACAGGATCTGGCCTTCGCTCTGCGTTCGTTGTCCGCACCGGCACCTGCAGCAAGGGCGGAGACGGCTCGTGCCTCTGACGAGCGCCCCTCGGTGGCGGTGCTGCCGTTCGTCAATCTCTCGGCTGACCCCGAGCAGGAGTTCTTTTGTGACGGGATGGCGGAGGAGATCATCAACGCCTTGGCGCAGGTGGAACGCTTGCGGGTGGTAGCGCGGACCTCGGCCTTCGCCTTCAAGGGCAGGCACGAGGACATGCGTGAAATCGGCAGAAAATTGAACGTGGACGCCATCGTCGAGGGGAGCGTGCGCAAGGCCGGCGACCGGTTACGAATCACTGCCCAGCTCATCGATGTGCGCGATGGATCGCACCTGTGGTCGGAGAGGTTTGACCGCCGTCTTGAGGATGTCTTCGAGATTCAGGATCAAATCGCCCTGACCATCGTCGACAAGCTCGAGGTGAAGCTCCTGGGAAAGGAACGGGCGGCGGTCATCAAGCGCCCAACCGACAACCTGGACGCCTATGAAGCTTACCTGAAGGGCTGGTATCACTGGAACGAGCTGACGCCCGAGGGGTACGTGCGCAGCCGCCAGTGCTTCGAGGAGGCAATGGAGATCGACCCGGACTTCGCGGGCGCCTGCGCGGGGCTGGCCGCCTGGTACATCTCCCAAAGTTTTTGGGCGGAGATTTCACCGGAAGACGCGTTAGCCGCAGCGATGCCGCTGCTCGAGCGAGCTCTCCTGCTCGATGATAGGAGCCCCCTGGCCCACACCATGATTGGTATAGCTCGCGGCTGCTTCGAGCGTGACTGGGCGTCGGCCGAGAGGAGCTTCGTGAAGGCAGTGGAGCATGGCCCGAACGCCGTCGAGGCTCACGCCCACTATGGGCTGATGCTGCTCTTGCGGGGACGGTTCGAGGAGGCGTTGGCAGAGGTGAGGATGGCTAAGGAGCTCGACCCGCTGTCGCCCACCTGGAATGCCTGGGCCTGCTCATGGCAGGCGATGGCCGGTGAGCACGAGGAGGGGATTTCCGGTCTCGAGAACGTGGTGGCAATTCACCCCCACCACTGGTTACCCCACTATCACCTGGGATTCCTTTACATCGTGGCCTCCCGGCTGGAGGAAGCCAGGGCCGAGAACGAACAGGCCGTCGAGCTTTCCGGAGGGGTCTCCGCCACCATCAGCCAGCTCGCCTGCTGCCACTACCTGCTGGGCGAGAAGGGGCACGGCGACGAACTTTTCGAACTACTCCGGCAGCGGGCGCGTGCCTCGTACGTTCCTCCGACCTTCCTGGCCTGGGTTCATCTGACGCGTGGGAAAGTCGGTGATGCCCTCGAGCAACTCCGTGAGGCTGTTCGCGGCAAGGACCCCTGGCTTCCCTTTTACCGTCTCATAGCGCCCGCATTTGATCCCGGCGGCGATCCGCGGATCGATGTGCTGCTCGAGGAACAGGGGCTGTGATGCTGCCGCACAACCTCGAACTGTTTGGATTGGCAGCTTGCCCCTTGCGGACTGGCCGTGGTTATCGAGGATCTCGGTTCCGGCGTGTGGGGCGGAACGGTGAAACATCTTAAGGATTGAAATTGCCAACTCATCTCGCGAATTCCGCGGCTGGGAGCGGAAACCTCAAAACTAAAAACTCAGAACTAAGAACTCTCGCCCTCCTCCTCCGTCTCGGCCTCGACGGCGGTCGTGCGCAGCACGAGCTTGCCGTCGTCGACGTCGAGCAGAATCCGGGTGCCGGGTGTGACCTCGCCCGCGAGGACCATGGTGGCGAGCGGGTCCTGGACCAGGCGCTGGATGGTGCGCTTCAACGGCCGGGCGCCGAAGTCGGCATCGAAGCCCTCATGGGCCAGCAGTCGGGCGGCTTCCTCGGTGGCCTCGACCTCGAGACCCTGGTCGGCGAGCAGCCGGTTGAGGTTGGCGAGCTGGATGTGGACGATCTGCTCGACGTCCTCCTCGGTGAGGCGGTGGAAGATCAGTACGTCGTCGATGCGGTTGAGGAACTCCGGCCGGAAGTGCTTCTTGAGCTCGGCCTCGACCAGGGCTTCCATGCGCTCGGGTTCCGATGCCGGCACGTCCTGGATCACCCTCGACGCGACATTGGAGGTCATGATGACCACGGTGTTGCGGAAGTCCACCGTGCGGCCCTTGCCGTCGGTGAGCCGGCCCTCGTCGAGCAGCTGCAGGAGCACGTTGAAGACATCGGGGTGGGCCTTCTCGATCTCGTCGAGCAACAGAACCGAATAGGGCCGCCGCCGCACCGCCTCGGTGAGCTGGCCGCCCTCGTCGTAGCCGACGTAGCCCGGAGGGGCGCCGATCATCCGCGCCACCGAGTGCTTCTCCATGTACTCCGACATGTCGATGCGGATCATCGCCCGCTCGTCGTCGAAGAGG
>JAIVTZ010000113.1:0-8194 GCA_049188105.1 Deltaproteobacteria bacterium
ATGGTTGCCTTTTTGACCTGGGATGATCCAAAAACGGGTCAGGGGATCGTCATAGTCCTCATTGCTCGCCCCCAACACTACATCCCCCTCAGCGGCGTGGATGACGGTGCAATGCCTGCCCGTCCCTCCAATCGCCGAGGCCGGCTCGGTTTCCCCTGGAGCTTCCCAAGAGCCTCCGAGGACCGTCATCGTCCCGGCTAGAAACAACACTCCTGCTCTGTAGACGCACCGCATGGATCACTCCTCGAACTCGAACACGTCCTCGACTCCCACCTGGAACACCCGTGCGATTCGGAAGGCCAGGGCCAGGGAAGGCACGTACCCCCCCTGCTCCAGCGCCCCGATGGTCTGCCGGGTGCATCCCGCCCGCTCAGCAAGCTCCTGCTGCGTCATCTCCCCGTGCTCGAAGCGAAGCCTCCGAATTTGGTTGGAGATCTCAGCCCTGGCCATGATCGCCCATCCCTCGATTGAGCAGCAGCGTGGCGGCAGCGTGGGTCAAATAGCCGAGCATGGCTGCCGCATATCCCAGGAACCATAGCCAGCCGACCGGCACGCAACCACCGTCTTGGTACGCTGACCAGAGGCCGATGCACGCCAGATACACGACCACCAACACCACTATCAGCGTGCCCCCGTTTGCGCGGCTCGCAATGCGGAGGTCTCGTTCGTCCGCGACCACTCTCGTAGCGCCTGGGCGCGATCGGGTGAGGTAGAGCATGACGAAGTAGGCGGTGAACCCGACGCCGATCAGAATGGCAGTTGAAACAATGCGCCCCTTGTCGGCGCCAAAGGTCACCGGCCCGCCGTCTCCGAAAAACAACGCCGCGAAACCGACGGCGACGAGGCCCCAGATCACGAGTGTGAGGATTGCGCGCTTTTGGCTCTGTGTCATTTCAACCTCCGTAAATCAATTCTTACATAATGTATGTTCTATTTTACTATATGTCAAGTATTTTTTACCTTCATTTAAAACCTATGACCCAGGGATGCCTCCAATTCGAAAACTTCACTCGGCCGGCGCCTGACGGGATCGAGGGTCGAACACCGCTACAATGACCCTGGATTCGCTGTGACCCACGACAGAGCAACGACTCACTATCGCGCCTGCAATCTGTGCGAGGCGATCTGCGGGATCGAGATCGAGGTCCGCGACGGGGCGATCGTCTCGATCCGTGGTGACCGGGAGGACCCGTTCAGCCGCGGCCACATCTGTCCCAAGGCGGTGGCCCTGCAGGACATCCACAGCGATCCCGACCGTCTGCGCCACCCGATGCGCCGCACCAAGGACGGCGACTGGGAGCGCATCAGCTGGGAAGCGGCGTTCGATCTGACTGCCGAGGGGATAAGGACGGTCCAGCGCGATCACGGCCTGGACGCGGTGGGGGTCTACCTCGGCAACCCCAACGTCCACAACTGGGGTTCGCTGCTCTACGGCCCGCCGCTGTTGCGGTGCCTTGGCACCAGGAACTGCTTCTCCGCCACATCCGTCGATCAATTGCCGCACCATGTGGCAGCGACTCTGATGTTCGGGCACAAGCTGTTGTTGCCGGTGCCTGACATCGATCGCACCCAGCATCTGCTGGTGCTCGGCGCCAACCCGGTGGTCTCCAACGGCAGCATGATGACCGCCCCCGGAATCAAGAGACGGCTCGAGGAGCTGCAACGGCGCGGCGGCCGGCTGGTGGTGATCGATCCGCGGCGGACGGAGACGGCCCGGATCGCGGATCGACACCACTTCATCCGTCCCGGGACGGATGCGTTGCTGCTGATGGCGTTGCTTCAGGTGGTCTTCGACGAGGGCCTCGAAAACCTCGACCGGTTGGGGGAATTCTGTGACTCCCTGGAGACCGTACGATCGGTGGTGGTCGACTTCCCACCGGAGCATGTGGCCCCCATCGTCGGCATCGGCGCCGAGGCGATCCGCACGATGGCCAGGGAGTTCGCGACCGCAGATTCCGCCGTGTGCTACGGCCGGCTGGGCGTCTCGACCCAGATGTTCGGCACTCTCTGCCAGTGGTTGATCAACGTGCTCAACGTCGTGACCGGCAACCTCGACCGTCCGGGAGGGGCGATGTTCACCCGCCCGGCGGTGGACCTGGTGGCCAGCACCGGTCGCGGCAGTCTCGGACGACGATCGAGCCGGGTTCGCGGTCTGCCCGGGTTCGGAGGTGAGCTTCCGGTGGCGGCCCTCGCCGAGGAGATCCTGACCGATGGTCCGGACCGAATCCGCGCGCTGATGACGGTGGCCGGGAATCCGGTGTTGTCGACTCCCAACGGCGTGCAGCTCGAGCGGGCGCTCGCAGAGCTCGACTTCATGGTGGCCATCGACTTCTACATCAACGAGACCACCCGCCATGCGAACATCATCCTGCCGCCGACCACCGCCCTCGAGCACGATCACTACGACCTCGTCTTCAATCTCCTGGCCGTGCGAAACACGGCCAAGTACTCCCCTCCCCTCTTCGATCCCGGCCCGGATGCCCGCCACGACTGGCAGATTCTGGCCGAGCTCCACCGCCGGCTCGACAGGGGTTCGCTCACGGCGCGTTGGAAACGCCGGCTCAAGGCGATGCTCGGTCCGCGGAGGATGCTCGATCTAGGTTTGCGCTTTGGACCCTACGGAACGGGCCTCCGGCCCTTCGCTTTAGGCCTGACCCTGAAGAAGCTCGAGAAGAACCCGCACGGTCTCGATCTCGGCCCTCTCGAGCCCTGTCTGCCCGAACGTCTGCGGACCCGCGAGCGACGCATCGAGCTTGCGCCGCAGCCGTTTGTGGATGACGTGCCACGTCTGAGGCGGGAGCTCGAACAGGACCCGGCGAGCGTCTCGCTGTTTCTGATCGGCAGACGACAGCTCCGAAGCAACAACTCCTGGATGCACAACTATCAGCGCCTCGTGGGCGGCAAAGAGCGTTGCACCCTCTTGATGCACCCCGATGACGCTTCCAACCTCGGCCTCGACGACGCTGAACGGGTGGTCGTCGTCTCCCGGACGGGGCGGATCGAAGCGAAACTGGAGCTGAGCGACGAGATGATGCGCGGCGTCGTCAGCCTCCCCCACGGTTGGGGGCACCACCGCGCTGGAATGCGCATTGCCACCGCCGAGGAGCACCCCGGCGCCAGCCTCAACGATGTCACCGATGACCAACTGGTCGATCCGTTGTGCGGCAACGCCGTGCTCAGCGGGTTACCGGTCCGCATCGAGCGAGCGGACGCCGAGCGCCTCCCGCAACCCTCCCCGGACCACAGCACGGATTGACATACCGATCGGCAACCGACCGCGGATCAGCGGTTGTTCTTTTGTCTCAGAGCATCCCGTACCATCTTGCCGAAGGTGCGTTCCCGGGCCCGGATCTCGTGGCGTCTTGACTCGTCACAGCGCATCTCGAGATTCTCGGCCTCCCGGCGAAGGCGCAGGAAGCTCGCCAATCTCGCTGGGTCCAGGTTCCCACGTTCGACATTCTCGAGGACGGCGCAACCGGGCTCCGTCTCGTGCCGGCAATCACCGAAGCGGCACCGGCGGGCTGCCTCTTCGATCTCCGGGAATGCCGCGCCCACAGCCTCGGCGTCGAGCCACAAACCCAGCTCCCGCACTCCCGGTGTATCGATCAGACAGGCCCCGCTCGGGAGGACGACAAGCTCACGGAACGTGGTGGTGTGCCGGCCCTTGCGGTCACCTTCCCGGACCTCGGCAACGGCGAACCTCTCCTCCCCGAGCAGTCGATTGGTGAGGGTCGATTTCCCGACCCCTGACGGCCCCAGCAGCACCGCCGTCGATCCCACGGCGAGCCGGCCGGCCAGCGCGTCCATGCCTTCTCCGGTCCTGGCGGACACCGTCAACAGATCGGCAAACGGCGCTCCCTCTCTCGCCCTGGCGACGGCGGCCTCGGGGTTTGCACAGAGATCGAGCTTGGTCAGCACCACGATCGGTGTTGCGCCGCCGTCCCACGCGATAGCGGACGCGCGTTCGATGCGACGGGGGTTGGGGCCACGATCTAGAGCCTCGACCACGAGCACCAGATCCACGTTTGCCGCGGCCACCTGCTCGTAGTCCCCCTCTCCGGGACGGCGCCGGGCCAGGGAGCCGGCGCGAGGCAGGATGACCCGAACAACGCCATCGCCACCGCTCAGATCTATGCCCACCCAATCACCCACGGCCGGTGGGCCCACCTCGCCGTCGGGGCTTAGGCGGCCGCCGATGGAGGCTGCAGCCATTCCCATTTCCGATTGCACGGTCACGGCTCCGCGATCCACCCGGGTGATGCGGGCGGGGATGAGGTTGGAGGTTTGAAAATCTGCAAAGAGCAATTCAAATCGGTGGTTCCAACCGATGGCCTTCATTTTCATGTCTGTCTCCTGTTGTTTCCGGGTGCACGAAGACACACCCGGGTCCTGATCGAAGATTCGGGATAAAGACAAATGGGGGTTGTGTCGGTGAACCGTCGGGTTCAACCCGTACGAACCCCTCAGGCGACAGTGGCGGCGAGATGTTGTGCCATACGGTGGGAAGGTTATCACGCCACGGGTGCCAACCAATCGAAATAACCAGGTAGAATCCCACGACGGCGTTGTCGCCACCCAAGATTGCCGAGGAGGTCTTTTCGCCGATGAAAAAGAAAGACGATCCCGTCCCGCGCCCGACCCTCGTCTCCCGATTCCTGTCAGCGATCGAGCGGGTCGGAAACGCCCTCCCCAACCCCGCCACTCTGTTCGCGATCTTTGCCCTCGGGCTCATCGTGCTGTCCTGGCTGTCCAGCAAGATGGGGCTCGCGGCGATCCACCCCAGGGACGGCGCCGCGGTCTTGCCCATCAACCTGATCTCGCGGGACGGTCTGCACTGGATCCTGGACAACACCATCGTCAACTTCACCGGTTTCGCGCCGTTGGGGACGGTCCTCGTGGCGATGCTCGGCATCGGTGTGGCGGAAAAGAGCGGTCTGATCAGCACCGGCCTCAGATTGATGGTCCACTCCGCACCGCGGCGGCTCCTGACCTTTGTGATCGTCTTTGCGGGCGTGATGTCGAATATGGCCAGCGACGTGGGCTACGTGTTGCTCGTGCCCATGGGCGCCATCATCTTCCTGTCGGTGGGACGGCATCCCATCGCCGGCATGGCGGCGGCGTTCGCCGGCGTTTCCGGCGGTTTCAGCGCCAATCTGCTGCTGGGAACTGTCGATCCTCTCCTGGCCGGGATCAGCCAGGAGGCTGCTCGAATCATCGAGCCGCAGTACACCGTCTCCGCAGCCTGCAACTACTACTTCATGTTTGTGTCGACCTTCCTGATAGCAGCGGTAGGGACGTGGGTCACCGAAAAGGTGGTCGAGCCGCGCCTTGGCCCCTACGAGGGCGCGGTGGTCGCCGAAGGTGAAGAGCTGCGGGACCTGACGGCCAGGGAGAAGAGCGGTCTGTGGTGGGCATTCGCGGTCAGCATGCTCCTCCTGATGTTGGTTCTGATCGGGCTCGTCCCCGAGAACGGGATCCTGCGCGATGCAGAGACCGGCAGCATCCTCTACTCCCCCTTCATGCAAGGCATCGTTACGTTCATCTTTCTCGGGGGGCTCCTGACCGGGCTCGCCTACGGGATCGCCGCCGGCACCTTCCGCAGCGACGGGGATGTGGTCAAGGGCATGAAGGAGTCGATGGAGTCCCTCGGTCTCTACATGGTCCTGGTCTTTTTTGCCGCCCAGTTCGTGGCGTACTTCAAGTACACCAACCTGGGGATGATCTTCGCCATCAAGGGAGCCGAGGTTCTGAAGGCCTCGGGGCTGGGTCCAATACCTTTGATGTTGTGCTTCGTCCTCCTGGCGGCGGTCATCAACCTCTGCGTGGGCAGCGCGTCGGCCCAGTGGGCCTTTATGGCGCCGGTGTTCATCCCGATGTTCATGCTGCTGGGCTACTCGCCGGAGCTGGTGCAGGGCGTCTTCCGCATCGGCGACAGTGCGACCAATCTCATCTCTCCGATGATGTCCTTCTTCGCTCTGATCGTGGCCTTCGTTCAACGCTACGACCCGAAGGCCGGCATCGGAACGGTGATCGCCACCATGCTTCCGTATTCGATTGCGTTCCTGGTGGGGTGGATGGTGCTGCTGGTGATCTGGCTCCTGTTGGGCGTGCCTCTCGGACCCGGAGCTGATCTCTATTTGTCGAGGTGACGCGGGAGTCGGTGTTCCATCTGCAATTCGCACACCGAACTGCATATTGACCCTGTATAGTGTGCATCACCCGTCCGCGCTGCTGCAAAGGAGCACCTCATGCAGCGGCACGACAGAACCCCTCTGCGATTTGCGAGCCAAATTGCGATAGATGACAGAGAACGATCATCAGGCGTTGCTGATGCACTTTCGCGCCGTCAGGGTGTGAACCTCACGACTCGCCGGCTATCTCTCGGCGACTATGAAGTTGACTCGACCTTGATAGTCGAGAGAAAGACCCTGGCGGACTTCGCGGTGTCTGTCCTTGACGGCCGATTGTTCCGCCAGGCGGGCCGCCTGGCCAGGAACCAAGAAGCGCGAACCTGCTTGATCCTCGAAGGCACCGCCGAACGGTACCCGCGCCTCGCCATCTCCAACTCCGCCTTCCAGGGCGCCCTGATCACGGTGACACTGGTGTTCGGGGTGCCGGTGCTGCGATCGGCCACCCCGGAGGAGACCGCGGATCTGATCCTCTTTGCCGCGCAGCAACTTCACAGGCAGGCAGCCCTTCCGGCCAGGCGGATAGGCGCCAAGGGCGGCTCCGTTCGCAGAAGCCAGCTTCTTCTGCTCCAGGCCGTTCCCATGGTCGGCCCGCTGCGGGCGGAGGCTCTTCTCGAATCTTTTGGTGGGCCGTCACAGATTGCGAAAACGGACGTCGAAATCCTCGCGGAGGTCAACGGAATCGGGCCGACAATCGCCGCGAATATTCAACGGGTGATGCACCAGGACACCAGCGGAAATGCTGAGTCCAGATCATCATCGACACAAAAAGGTACCGGGCCCTCATATGATCTTGAAGGTCCCAACCCTCCCCCACCCGAAAGGAAGTCCCAACTCGTCACAACATCGTGAGCGAGTGCACCTTTTTGGTCAGGGCATGGCCGACAACCAGACAGCGGTTTCGCCGGACTCGAAACCGTCCGCGAACACCGGGCTCTCGGCACCTTGAGAGTGGGCAGCGTCGGTATAGGGAGGTCAAACCACCCCTGGAACGAACCGTTTCGTCCGGACCGCGTAGGCGTCCCAATCCGCGCCGAACTCCGCGCGCGCCTGCTTTTCCTCGAAAAGGGCCAGCCAGACATAGGCCGCGATCAGTACCGGCCACAGCGCCAGGGTGACGAACGACGGCCAGTGGAGGATCCAGCCGAAAGTGAAGAGAAAGATACCGGTGTACTGCGGGTGGCGCATCCAGCGGTAGATTCCGGTCGTGACGAGCCCCCGGGCGTCGTGAATCTGCCGCCAGCCGGCAGCGATCAGGACGATACCGAAGAAGCTCACGAAGGTGCCGACCCTGGCCGGCCAATGGCCGACCGCATCGAACCACGCCGGCGCAAGCTTTGGCACCTCGACAAGCGGCGACACCAGGAAAACGAGCAACGGCCAACCGAACATCTCGGTCATCAGGGCAATGACGAAGGCGATAAAGGTACCCTTGGATTTCCAGGTCCCCTTGGTCTCGCGGCGGTAGGGCAGCAGCGCCAGAAAGGCGACCACGATCAGGATGTTGAGGGTGATCAATCCGCCGCGGCCGAAGCTCTCCTCGATCCACTTGAGGGTCGCAGGACGGCCGTGGTGGGGCAGCAGCTCGACCGCGTAGATCACCGCAAACAGGACGATGGCGGTCCAACCCAAGATCGCGGCAAGACGTGAACCCGAATGATTGGCCAACTCGTTTCCTCCAATCCGGCAACCGCGGATAGGCGCCCCAAATTCCGCCTCGGGACGACTTCGAATGACGTTCCTCGGCCCGCATCTCTCACCGCGCCCCTTCGTGATTGTCTGCCCAGACACTTGGGCGAAAGTTGCTATGTGGCCGGCGGCTTGAGCCAGGAGAACGATCTTCGTACGACATCCGCGCCGTTCGAAGGCGCCCACTCGCCGTGGGCGATGACGAGCTTGTCCGGGTTCCAGGCGAGTGCCGTCTCCAGGGCCCGTCGTGCCTTTGCGCGGTGGATGAACGACGCTCGCCACTCGCGCGGCGTGCTGCCGCCGGCGCCCACCAGCCC
>JAIVTZ010000114.1:0-8160 GCA_049188105.1 Deltaproteobacteria bacterium
TGGCGCTGGCGATGAACAAGCTGATGGTCAAGCGACGGGAGCGCAGACGGCTCAAGGGACGCCGCTGACACGAATTAGGAGTTAGGAATTAAGAGTTGAGAGTTATGAGTTGAGAGTTGAGAGTTTCCACCCGCCCACCCCAAGGCCGGAATTCTCAATTCCCACCCGCTCACCCCCGAATCAGGTCTGAAGTAACTCTCAACTCTCAACTCATAACTCTCAACTCAGACTAAGGTCTTTACTCTTAACCCTTTACCCTTAACGCCCGTGCCTGGAACAGGCGCGGGCATGGGTTTGCTTGACCTGGTAGATAAGATAATAGGATGGCCATTGCGGCGAAGATCCGCATCGAGGACATCCTCACCCGGATGGAGCGTTACCGTCCCGATTTGGACGAGGACCTCCTGCGCCATGCCTACGTGTTCGCGGCCAACCGTCATCAAGGACAGGCACGGCGCTCGGGTGAGCCCTACTTCACCCACCCCCTGGCCGTGGCCTGGATCCTGGCCGAGATGGAGCTCGACGAGGAGACCGTCGCCGCGGGTCTCCTCCACGACCTCGTCGAAGACACGCCGACCACCGCCGAGGAGATCGAGATCGCGTTCGGTCCCGAGGTGGCTCGGTTGGTGGTGGCGCTCACCAAGATGGCCGACTTCGAATCGAGCTACTCGAGCCGCGAGGCCACCGAGGCGGAGAACTTCCGCCGCCTGCTGCTGGCGTCGATGGACGACGTGCGCGTCATCCTCATCAAGCTCGCCGACCGGCTCCACAACATGCGGACGCTCGCGTATCTCCACCGCGATCGGCAGATCGCCATTGCCCGGGAGACGCTGGAGATCTTCGCGCCGATCGCCAACCGGCTCGGTATCGGCAGCATCAAGATCGAAATGGAGGATCTCTGCTTTCGCTACCTCCATCCCAAGGAGGCCGAGAGGTTGGAGCAAGAGATCGAGGAGCGGAGGGAGGCGGCCGACCGATGGTTCGCTGAGATCCGCGTCATCCTCGAGGAGCTGCTCGCGGAGAACGGTATCGAGGGCGGCGTTCATGGTCGGGTCAAACACCTGTACTCGATCTTCGAAAAGCTCAGGCGGCAGGGGGTGGATGTCGCCAACGTCTTCGATTTTCTCGCCTTCAGGATCATCGTATCGTCCGTGGCCGACTGCTACGCCACGCTCGGTCTGATCCACCAGCAGTGGGCGCCGGTTCCCGGACGGCTCAAGGACCATATCGCGATTCCAAAACCCAACGCCTACCAGTCGCTGCACACGACCGTGATCGGACCCGAAGGCCACCCGTTCGAGATCCAGATCCGGACAAGCGAGATGCACACGATTGCGGAGTTCGGCATCGCGGCCCACTGGAGCTACAAGGAGAAGGGCTCGCACGCGCCGGCCGAGGACTCGCGGGTTGCCTGGCTGCGGTCCGTCCTCGACCATTCCGAAGGATCGTCGCCGCTCGAGTTTCTCGATTCCCTCAAGGTGGATCTCTATCCGGACGACGTCTACTGTTTCACCCCTCGCGGCGATGTCTTTTCCTTTCCCCGTGGCGCGACCATTCTCGATTTCGCTTACCGCGTCCACACCCAGGTCGGCCACACCTGCATCGGCGGTCGTGTCAGCGGTCGCTGGGTACCTCTGAAGACCGAGATCCGGAACGGCGACATCGTCGAGATCACGACCTCGAATCGACAGCGCCCCCACCACGACTGGCTGGGCATCGTGGCCACCAACCGCGCGCGATCGAAGATTCGCGCCTGGTTGAAGAGCGAGGAAAAGGAGCGCGCTCTCGAGATCGGACGAAAGCTGGCGGACCGGGAGCTTCGCAGGATCGGAACCTCCCTGAAGAAGGTCACCGGAAGCGAAGAGCTTGCGAAGGTGGCGGCTGCAAGCGGGCTGGGCAAGGAGGAGGACCTGCTGGCCGCCGTCGGATTCGGTAAGGTGCCGGTGACCACGGTGACCGCTCCGTTTAAGAAGGACGAGGAGTCAGCCGAGGAATCTCAGAAAATGAGTCAGTCTCGGCCGGCGCCGACCTCGACGGATGGTCATGCGCTCGAGGTCACGGGGGATGCCGACTTTCTCGTCTATCTCGCAAAGTGCTGCAAACCGCTGCCCGGCGAGGAAATCGTGGGCTTCGTGACCCGAGGCAAGGGTGTGGCGGTGCACGCCCGGGGCTGCCCGAACGTCAAGAACCTCCTCTATCACCCGGAGCGGGAGATCGAGGTGCGGTGGGCGCCAACCGCGGCGACCTCCAAGGCCCCGACCTCACGCGTGGACGTCGACGTGGCGTTTGACGACAGCTCGGGCATGTTGGCTTCGATCTCTCAGGCCATTTCGTCCGAAGGCAGTGACATCCTCAACTGCCGGCTGCGGACCGAACCGAATGACACCGGTTTTGCCGCCATGACCATCGCCGTTCACGACGCCGCGCAGCTCGCCCGCATTCTCAGCCGACTCCAGGGTTTGAAGGGGATGTTGCGAGTGCAGAGGCGAGGTCAAACGAGCGTGCGCTCATGACCGCCGTTACCTTGGCCCGCATATCTCATCGGGATTCGTCGCGAGGGCGGCGAGATACCGCACTCAGTGGGATTTTCGAGCAAGAGGCCCGGTTGCAGCGGGCGATTGGTGAGATAGGTGGGCTAAATTCGCGGCGCCTTGGTGACCTTGCCCGACCGAATGCACCGGGTGCAGACCCTCACGTACTTCGGTCTACCGTCGACCATCGCCCGGACGCGCTGGAGATTGGGCAGCCAGCGCCGCTTGCTCACATTATGGGCGTGGGAGATTTTGCTTCCACTCATCGGGCCCTTACCGCAGATTTCACATCGCTGCGCCATCGTAGAAATCCTCCTCGAAATCCCCACAAGGGGGTTGAATTTAATAGCACAGGCGGCGCTGTTTTGCAAGTGTCGGGATCACTCATTCCTCGGAAAATCGTCCATCTCGGAGAGTTCTGTGGTACCAATACACTGCATTGAGTGGGAGTATTTAGTCCCTGAAAGACGCTTTCTCACGCTCGATTTATCGGCTGTTGCTTTGGGAATTGATTCTCCTATTAGGGGGCTGGAGGGTGGCCGTGAATTCCCCGTGTGGTGTCCCGGCCGCGAGCAGACGATATCGTCGAGAGTTGACATGGTATATCCTGGTTACTCGTGTTTTTTCTCGTGAATGATGTGTCCTGTGTTACACGTGTTCTTTCTCGTTGTGATCAATAATCTTGACCTAAGACGAGGCCTTTGGTAGCCTCAAAGTAAGAGGGGTTTATGATCCTGTCCAGAAAAACTTCTGCGATCAAGGTGTAAGCCATGTTTGGTAAGGCAAAAAAACAAGTCGTCGGTTGCGATGTTGGATCGTCAGCGATCAAGATCGTAGAGTTGAAACCGCTCAAAAGCGGTGAATTTCAACTCCTCCATGCGGCGATCGCCGATCTTTCTCCGGAAGCAATTGTTGACGGAGCAATCATGGACTCGTCTCTTGTCGTCGAAGCGTTGTCCCGATTGATTTCCGAAAACAACATCAAGAACTCGAATTTCGGTGGATCATTGTCCGGTCATTCCGTGATCATCAAAAAGATCCAGCTCCCGTCGATGACGGATGCCGAGCTCAGCGAGTCCATCCAGTGGGAAGCTGAGCAATACATTCCGTTCGACATCAACGACGTCAACCTCGACTATGTGGTACTGGAGTCCGAAGCCGGTGACACCATGGACGTGCTGCTGGTGGCGGTCAAGAAGGATCGCATTGCGGATTACACCTCGGTAATCGTGCAGGCCGGAAAGGACCCGGTCCTGGTCGATGTCGATGTCTTCGCCTTGCAGAACGCCTTCGAGGCCAACTACGACGTGGACCCCGAGACCATCGCCCTGGTCAATGTCGGCGCGTCGGTGATGAACATCAATGTCCTCTATCACGGGACCTCAATTTTCTGGCGAGACGTCGCGTTCGGCGGCAATCAGTACACGGAGGCGATCCAGAGGGAGCTGAGTCTCTCCAGAGACGACGCCGAGCGGCTGAAGCTCGGCGAAAAGGTGGGTGAGAACACGTTGCAGCAGGTGCTCAGCGTGCTCAACAGCGTTTCCGAGGATCTCACCGCGGAGCTCCAGAAGACCATTGATTTCTTTGTCGCCACCTCGTCGGTGGACCACATCGATCGGGTGGTCCTCGCGGGCGGCAGCGCTCAGATCCTCAACCTCGACGAGGTCCTCAAGGAGCGCTTCCAGGTCGCTGTCGAGGTCATGAATCCTTTCCGGAATATCCGCTACAGCGAGTCCGACTTTGATCCGGAGTGGATCAACCGGCATGCTCCGGCGATGGCGGTGGCGGTTGGCCTCGCGGTGCGTAGGGTCGGAGAGTGACGCGATGATCAAAATCAATCTGGTTGCTGAAACTCCGGCAGCAGCGGCCGTCCAGGCCGAACGACCGCAGTTTTCGTTGGGGGCCAGGCAGGGCGACATCATTCTTATGATCGCGCTCGTGCTGGCCAGCATCGTGGTCGGCACCCAGTGGTTTCTCCTGACCAGCGAACGTGCCGATCTCCGGGAGGTCGAGCGCGTCCGCCGGAAGGAGCGGGACGAGCTTCTCGTCTATATCAAGAAGGTCGAGGAGCTCGAGGCCCGCCGTGAGGCGCTGCGCCACAAGATCACTGTCATCAACGAGCTCAAACGGAACCAAAAGGGCCCGGTGCGGATCATGGACGAGGTGTCACGCGCCCTGCCGGAGCTGGCGTGGCTCAACAGCCTCACCCTCAAGGGTACAGATGTTGCCATCGCTGGCGTCGCGATGGACGAGAACGCGGTTGCCAACTACATTTCGAACCTCGACGCATCGCCGTTTTTCGAAGAGCCCGTGCTGAAAAACCTCTCACGCTCGACGGGGGACACATTCACCTTCACGCTCAACTGTATATTCAATAACTCTCCGCCGGAGCTCGCGGCGGCCGAGGGCTCGCAACAGGCGGGCGCCGGGTCATGAGGACGGGGGGGGGCCGGCGCCATGGCGATTGATCTCAACACCAAGCCCTGGTACATGGCGGCTATCGTCGGTATCGTCCTCGGCGCCGCCATGTTCACCGTCATGCACCTGTACGTGTTCAAGGACATCAAGGTGGAGATCGGACGGCTCGAAACGAAGATCGACGATCTCGAGCGGGAGATCGAGAAGGGCCTCGCAGCCAAGGCCGACCTGCCGCGTCTCGAGGAAGACATCAAGAATTACGAGATCGAGCTCGCGCGCCTGCGAAAGATCCTGCCGACCCGGCGAGAGACCGACAATCTGATCAAACGGGCCAAACAGTTGACGGAGAGGGGCGGTTTCCGGCTGACGAGGTTTACGCCGGGGACCTTCGAGGATCGCGGCTTCTACCTCGAGTGGCCGATCCGGGTGGGGCTCGACGGCACGTACCACGAGCTGGGGCTCTTCTTCGACCATTTGAGCAGAATGTCTCGGATCATCAACGTCAACGACCTCGTGATCAAGCCATTGAAAAGGCGGGGTGATAATTTCACGATCCACGCCGAATTCGTCCAGCGGACCTTCATCTACAAAGAGGAAACGCCGGAGACGCAGGAATGAAAACTAAGCTCATTCTCTCGTGTGGCCTGGTCGTGTTGCTCACGACATTCGGTATCGCCTTTGCGCAGGAGCCCGACGCCCCGGCCGAGGATCCAGCCGCCGAGGGCTCGCTCGCCGGACTGGTCGATGACGATGTGGACGTTTCGGGGATCGAGCAGATCCTGCGTGGCGAAGAAGAGGTTCTCGAGGGTCGGATCTTCAACTACGATCCGGCCGGTCGGCGCGATCCCTTCCGTTCTCTTCTCGAGGGCTTCGAGGAATCGGAGGACGGGCCGGCCAAGGCTCGTCCGCCGGGGCTGCCCGGGATGCTGGTGGAGGAGCTGAGGGTGGAGGGGATCATCCAGACGCCGACCGGGATCCTCGCCTTTGTCTTGGGACGCGACAACGTCTCCTACATCATCCGACCGGGGACCAAGCTGTTCAACGGTTTGGTTTTCGAGATTCAGCCCAAGAAGGTGGTCTTCAGACAGGATGTGAATGACCCCAATCGGCTCAAGCAGTACGAGGAAGTGGTGAGAGAACTCACGGACTAGCCGTTGATTTGAGAGGAAAATGGGGGACGGCATGATGATGAAAAACGTCCGCAGCCTGGTGGCGATCGCGGCCTGCGTCCTGCTGGGGACTGGTGTGCCGCTCCTCGCCCAGGAGTCCATTCCGACCATTGAAGGGATGGGTGCGGAGGCGGGACCTTCGGGACCTGTGCTTCACCTCCGGGCGACAGAGGAGCTGGAAACTGTCCACTACTCTCCGCAACCCGGCGTTTGGGTGGTGGAGCTGCCCGAGGCGAGCTGGAATCAGGGCGCCGGGCTGCTCACCGAGCCTGAGCTCGGCATCGAGCGAGCGGAACTCGACCATGTTGAGGAGTTTGGCAAGAAAGTCTCCCGCCTCACGGTGTGGTTGAACGAACCTGCTCAGCTGATGCTGGATCCCGTAGGGGGAGGGCTGGACCTCATATTCACCTCCTTTACCGGTCCGGGTTCATCGATAACGTCTGCGGTCACACGCGAAGAAGTGTTGGTGGCTTCCAAAGACGAAGCGGTCGCGGCGCCAGATCGAGCGTCCGCCTCTTCTCTTGGCGGTCCGGCCAATCTCTTCGAGGTTGTGCCGGTGCGCACGGGTGACGGCGTGGTCGTGGAGCTCAAATCCGACCGCCCGCTGCACGTGCGGGCCTTCACTCTTCCCGATCCGAGCCGGCTGGTGCTCGACCTCAATGGTGTTGTCAATCACGTCGCTCGTCGCCTCATGCCGGTGAACGCTCCCCTGGTGAGCCAGGTGCGGGTGGCTCAGTTCCAGGCCACTCCCGAACCGGTGACGCGGGTCGTCTTGGATCTTCGCGGCCGGGTCGATTATCGAATCAGTGAAACCGCCAACGGCGCGACAATTTCGGTCGGCGCGGATGGCGCGGTTCCACCGGTTATCACGGAGTCGGTGCAGGTAGGACAAACCGGAATCATCGAAATGCACCGTTCGCATCCGAAGTCGGCGATCGAACCGGAGCCGGCGAAAGAGGTGGTGTCGACGCTTTTCGATCTCCCCGAAGAGTCGACGTCCGCCGAGGTCTTGACGCATCGGGCGCAGCAGGCGGACCGCAGCCCGTGGGTCGCTGACACGTCACAGCTCATTGAGCAGGCCGATGCGGTAACCGTGCTCGATGCTCCGACGTTCTCCGGTGAGAGCTTTGCCATCACCGAGGTGGCCACCCAAGAGCAGCAGTTCACCGGCGAACCCATCACCTTGACGCTCAAGGATGCCGACATCAAGGATGTCCTCAAGACCTTCTCGGTGCTCACCGACCTCAATATCGTCCTCGACCCCGCCGTCTCCGGTTCGGTCACGGTGGAGCTTCGAGATGTGCCATGGGATCAGGCGCTCGACCTGATCCTGAGGATCAACGGTCTCGACTACGTGCTCGAAAACAATGTGCTGCGGGTTGCGCCGATCTCCAAGCTGGCGGCGGAAAAGTCCGCAAAAGCGGCATTCGCCATCGAAATAGAAAAGGCGAGACCTCTCAGGACGGTGCTCAAGCCGATCTCCTACTCGAAGGCGAGCGATATCGCATCCCTGCTCTCGAGCGACAGCTATCTGCTATCTTCCCGCGGATCGGTGACCGTCGACGAGCGCACCAACACCCTGATCCTCCGGGACGTCGTCGAGAGGATTGACGGTATCTTGCGGCTGATCGAGTCGCTCGACCTGCCGACGCCGCAGGTGGTGATCGAAGGCCGCATCGTCGAGACCACTCGACAGTTCTCGCGCGCGCTCGGCGTGAGCTGGGGCTTTTCCGGCATCATGGATGCGGAGCACGGCAACGACACCGGGCTCCGATTCCCCAACTCGATCACTGTCGACGGAACGGTGAACCTGCCGGCGGGCAACCCTGTGCTCGGGATGACCTTTGGTGACATCCTCAACACCTTCAACCTCGACTTTCTGCTCATGGCAGCCGAGAATGACGGCTATGCCAGGGTCGTCTCCACGCCGCGCGTGACCACCCAGAACCTGCAGTCGGCCTCGATCCGCTCGGGTCTGCAGATTCCGGTACAGACGGTGGCCAACAACACCGTCACGGTCCAGTACGTGGACGCTACCCTGC
>JAIVTZ010000115.1:0-8155 GCA_049188105.1 Deltaproteobacteria bacterium
CCCACGCTGACCTGCTGTTTGCACGGTTGCAGCTGAGCTACCAGCTGAATGACCCGTCGGTCTTTCCGACCGCGACCATCTCGACCGGGGAGGACTCATGATTCGGTTCCTAGGCGCGTGCATTTTCTTGATCCTAGGGCAGACCGTCGGCGCTGCCGACGTCGTGCGTTTGTCCGCCGAACAGCGGGCTCGGGCCGGGATCGAGGTGGCGGAGGTGACGGAAGCGGACGTCGGCAGCCGGTTGCAGGCCGTGGGCATGGTGGTGAGGTCTCCGGGCTCGACCCTGACCCTCAAGACCATTGCCGGAGGCCGGGTGGAGTCCCTCGAGGTGGCGCCTGGCGATAGGGTCGTTCGCGGCCAACCGGTGGTGATGCTCCACTCCCACGAACTGCTGACGATGCAGAGCGAAACCCTGATGGCGCTGGACCAGGTCAAGCTGACCGAGCAGCGGCTCGAAGCCGGCAAGGAACTGCTGGCGATCGACGGGATCAGCAGGATCGAGCTCGAGCGCCGCGAGCAGGAGGCCCTGTCGGCGCGGCTCCGCTACAGCACGTTGCGCGAGGAGCTCCTCGATCACGGCGTTCCCGAGCACACCCTCGAACGGGTCCTCCAGGGAAAGCGGCTCGATCCCCATCTTCCCGTAACCTCGCCGGTGGACGGCGTCGTGCTCGAGGTTCACGTGCAGGAGCAGGAGTGGGTACAGCCGTATGCGCCGTTGTTGGTGGTAGGAGACCCGGCGCGGATCGAGCTCGAGCTACAGCTGGCTCCGGACCAGGCCCGCCTGGTGGCTGTGGGCGATCCGGTGGAGTTCGCACCGGTCGGAAGGAGCGACCAGCGGGGCCGAGGGACGGTGATTACGCGTGTTCCGCAGATCGACCCGGCGACGCGGACCATCCGCATACGGGCCCGCATAGACGACGATGTGGCGTCCTGTTTTCCCGGCGCCTTTGTCGAGGCCACGTTGAGCTACGGAGCGGTTCGGCGGTCGCTCGTGGTGCCTCGATCTGCTGTTATCAGCGTGGGTGGGGGCGACGTGGTTTTTGTGGCCTCCGGTGCGGACGAGTTCACCGTTCGTCCTGTCAAGCTCGGCCAACGTGACGGCGACCGATACGAGGTCGTGGAGGGTCTGGTTGCCGGTGAGGAGATCGCGGTGGCCGGGGTGTTCTTGATCAAATCGGCACTGGTGAAATCCGAGGGTGGGGAGGACTGAGATGCATCGACTGGTCGAGCTCTCTCTCGCTCACCGTCTGGTGGTGATACTGCTGGCAGTGCTCCTGATCGCCGCCGGATGGATGTCATTCCTCCAGCTGCCCATCGACGCCTTCCCAGATGTGACCAACATTCAGGTGACTGTGATCTCACAGGCCACGACCCTGTCGCCGCTCGAGATCGAGCAGCTCGTGACCTACCCCATCGAGCAGTCGTGTGCGGGTCTTCCGCACTCGACCGAGGTGCGTTCGCTCTCCAAGTTCGGTCTCTCGATGGTCACCATCGTTTTCGAGGACGGGACCGACATTTACTTTGCCCGCCAGCTGGTCCTCGAACGCATTTTCTCGGTGCAGGGCGAGCTGCCCGAGGGCACCACCAGCAACCTTGGGCCCATCTCGACCGGTCTCGGTGAGGTCTTCCAGTACACCCTGGAGAGCCCGGACCGGGACCTGATGGAGCTACGCACGCTCCAGGACTGGGTGTTGCGGCCCATTCTCCGCACCGTGCCGGGTGTTGCCGGCGTTGACTCGTTCGGGGGCTATGTCCGTCAGTTCCACGTTGTGGCCGATCCCATGGCCCTGCGTCAATACGGGCTTGGCCTCGGGGAGCTCGCGGCTGCCGTGGCGGCCAACAACGGTGTCGCCGGTGGTGCCTTTGTCGAGCGGGGCGGCGAGCAGTTCGTGGTTCGCGGAGACGGCTGGATCAGAAACCGCGAAGACCTCGAAAGCACCGTGGTCGCGTACCGCAACAACGTGCCGGTCCTGCTCCGGCAGGTGGCCGAAGTGGAGTTCGCACCCGAGATCCGTCAGGGCGCCATCAGCCGAGACGGTCGTGGCGAGACAGTAGCCGGCATCGTGCTCATGCTGCGTGGTGGGTCGGGCCGTGACGTGGTGAACGGGGTGCGGGAGAAGCTCGAGCTGGCTCGGCAGTCGCTGCCGCCGGACGTGGAAATTGTGCCCTTTTACGATCGCAACGAGCTGGTGACCACGGCCCTCGGCACCGTTCGGGGCGCGCTGCTGCAGGGCGCCATGCTGGTGCTGTTGGTTCTGCTCTTCTTCATGGGCCACCTCCGGTCGTCGGTGCTGGTGGCGCTGCAGTTGCCGATGGCGGCTCTCGCCACCTTCCTCGTGATGGGTCTCTTCGGCATGTCGCTCAATCTCATGACCCTGTCCGGGCTCGCCATCGCCATCGGCATGCTCGGCGACGGCGCCATTGTGCTGGTGGAGAACGCGGTCCGGTTGCTTGCGCGTCCACAGGACGCAGAACGGGAACGTTGCGGCCTGATGTGCCAGGCGGCCACCGAGGTGGCTCGGCCCGTAACCTTCGGTGTGGCGGTGATCATCGTGGTATTCATCCCGATCGCGTCGCTGCAGGGCGTGGAGGGCAAGATGTTCGCGCCGCTGGCCTATACCATTGGCATTGCCCTCGGCTGTTCCTTGATATTAACCATGACTGTCATTCCCGTTCTTGGGTCGTTGATCCTCAAACCGGTGCCGGTCTTCGGTGGTGGGAAGATCCCTCACCCGGCGGATGTGGTGCGAAGGATATACAGGCCCCAGCTCCGTTGGGCGCTCGACCACCCGTGGATCGTCCTGGGCACCGCGGCCGGGCTGCTCGTGGTGGCCGGCGCGCTGGTGCCGACGTTGGGCACCGAGTTCCTGCCGACCATGGACGAAGGCTCGATCGTTGTGCAGCCGTTTCAGATCCCTTCGGTTTCGCTCGAGCAGTCGTTGAAGACAGTGGAGCTGATCGAAAAGACCATCATGGAGTTGCCTGAGGTCCGGCATGTTGTGAGCCGCACCGGCCGTTCGGACATCTCGTCGGACCCCATGGGTGTCGGTGAGAGCGATACCTACGTGCTGCTGGCGCCGCGTTCGGAGTGGACGACGGCGAATACCAAGGAAGGCCTCGTTGCTGCGATTCGGGAAAAGCTCGCTACCATCCCCGGGGTGGAGTTCGGCTACACGCAGCCCATCCAGATGCGGGTGGATGAGCTGCTTTCGGGCGTCAAGTCGCAGATTGCGGTCAAGATCTTCGGCGATGACCTCCACGAGCTGGCGCTGCTCGGCGACGAAGCGTCGGAGATCATCTCCGACATTCGCGGGGCGGCGGACGTCAAGGTCGAGGCCGTGGAGGGCCTCGGCTACCTGCAGATCGTCATGAACCGGCAGCGGATGTCGCGGATGGGGATCAGTTTCGTGCAGGTGAGGACATTGATCGAGACCGCCATCGGTGGCCGGGTAGTGACTACCGTGCCGGAGGGCGACCGGCGGACCGACGTGGTGGTGCGGCTGCCGCGGTGGTTCACAGCCGAGGTGGAGAACCTGCGCGACCTGCCGCTTTCGAACCCGGGCGGCGCGCGGGTGCTGCTTCGCGAAGTGGCCGATTTCGAGGTCGTAGAGGGACCGGCGCAAATCTCCCGGGAGGACGGCAAACGCCGAGTGGTGGTCGAGCTCAACGTGGTCGACCGCGACATCGGCGGGTTCGTGGAGGAGGCGCAGCAGCGGCTGGGGGAGAAGTTGGTCCTTCCCACCGGCTACTTCGTCACATGGGGCGGCCAGTTCGAGCAGCAGCAGCGCGCGATGGCGCGTCTGCGTGTGATGGTCCCGGTGGTTCTGGTGCTGATCTTCATTCTGCTGTACCTCAACTTCCGGTCGACTCGACCGGTATTGTTGATTCTCGTCAACATTCCCCTAGCCCTGGTGGGTGGGATCGTCGGGCTCAAGCTCTTCGGTCTCTACCTTTCGGTCTCGGCGTCGGTGGGTTTCATCGCGCTGTTCGGCATCGCGGTTCTCAACGGGCTGGTGATGGTGGAGTTCTTCCGCAATCTCGAGGCGGAGGGAATGCCACGGCTGGAGGCGGTGCTCGAGGGCGCCGAGTTGAGGCTGCGTCCGGTCCTGATGACCGCGGCCACCACCGCGCTCGGACTGGTGCCATTGGTGTGGGCGAGCGGTGTCGGTTCCGAGGTTCAGCGGCCGCTGGCGGTGGTGGTGGTCTTCGGGGTGGTGACCTCGACCCTGCTGACCCTGATGGTGCTTCCGGTGCTCTACCTGAGATGGGGTGGAGAGGTGTCGGCGGAGGTTGCCCACTGAGAGCGGGACAATCGTCTGTCCGACGTCGATGATGGAAACACCCAGCCTGCCCGGTCCATGGTGCCGAACCGTGTGTTAACCTGACGTCAAATGAGAATGATTACTGGTCCCTCAAAATCTCGGCATTCTTCTCTCGAACTCCTGTGCACGTCCCCATGACGACGGGTCTGAAACCAAGCGCGAACCTCTGGTTCAAAGGGATGGTGGCTGGAGGATTCGTGCTGGCGCTGGTTTCGGTCGGCATCGCGGTGGGCACATACCGTTTCGTGGCCGGACACCTGGCGATGGACCACTTGAATCGAGAGGCCGGCCGGATTGCCGCGATCCTCGAATACCGCTGTCGAGTAGATGGAGTCGAGAGTCCGGAGCAACTTGCGGGCCTTCTTGGGAATGTTCTGGAACAGACAGAAGCCGAGGTTGCCTGGATTCGGGCTCTCGACCGCGAGGGCAGGGTGGTTGCGCAGAGCGGGGATGACGTTCAACAAAATTCCTTTGACGAGCGCGACCTTCGAGATGTCCTCGATTTGCGCCGGAGAAATGTCGTCAGGGAGATCTCGACGTCGGACGGAAGGGTAATGGTCGCGATGCTGCCCTTTCGCTTTCAGACACGGGCACAGATCGAGAGGCGGCAGTCTGAACAAGTGGCGGGGAGAAAACGTAGGTTCAATCTCGTGGAGGTGGCGCTCTATATCGAAGGGGCCGCAGACGCTTTTCGTCCATTGCAACGAAATCTGGCCGTCGGAATCGCCGCGCCGGTGGCTCTGCTCGTGCTTCTCGTGGTTGCAGTCCTGCGCTTCCCCTCCTATATGCGGGGCCGCGAGCTCGACCAGCAGCTGGAGTTGGCGCATAGCGTACAACGAGCGCTCATTCCGGAGGAAGATCCCGAATCCGCGTGCCTGGAAGTGACCTCGGAGTTTCGACCCTTTTGGGGGGTCGGTGGTGACTACTTCGATGTCTTTACGCTCGGGAACGAGCGTACCTTTGTGGTGTTGGGGGACGTTTCGGGAAAAGGTCTGCCGGCAGCCCTGATCATGGGACTCCTGCACGGATCGGTGAGATCTATCGCACCGTCCTGGAATGGGACCAATCACGATCGGCTTGCGAATGACCTCAACCAGCTTCTCTGCACCAGTACCGCGTCAAATCGTTTCGTCACGTTCTTTTGGGCCTGCTATGAGCCAGGCCAGGGTTCCCTTCATTTCATCAACGCGGGCCACAATCCACCGTTTGTGGTGAGGCGGAAAAAGGACCAACCTCCGGCGATCGAGACCCTGCCCGCGAGCGGACCGGTCCTGGGTTTGTTGCCGGGCGCCACCTATCAAAAGGGGAGATTGAGTCTTCGCCAGGGAGATCTGCTGGTGCTCTACTCGGACGGGCTGGTCGAGGCTACGAACTCAGAAGATGTGGAGTTCGGGGAAGGACGCCTCCAGGATATCCTCGAACAGCATAGCGATCTGGCGCCCACGGATCTCAAACAGGAGATTCTCAGTCAGCTGAAGGCGTTCCTCGGACACGAATCCTTACACGATGATTTGACGCTCCTCATCGTCAAGGTCCGATCTAGCCAATCGGCTGATTCACTCTGACCGGCCCTCTTTCGCCATGAGGATTGCAGATTCTCGTTCGTACGAGCATGGTGAATCCACGAGTTCACCGGTCCCTCTTCCGTGAGAAACCGATGGCGAAAAAAACGGCCCCGCCCAGGTGGGCGAGGCCGGAGAACCGGGTATGAAGAGTGGGCTTCCCTAGCGACCGGCACCTCGGCCGCCACCGCCGGAGGATCCGCCTGAACGCTGACGCGATCCGGAACCCGATCCGGTGCAGCTGCCCGAACCGGACCCGCTGAGGTCGCGCGCCCGCGAACGAGTGTGGGTACCGCTGGTCGAGCCGTTGGCCCCGGAGTTGCCCTTGCCGTTCTTTGTAGCCTTGCCGTTGGCTTTGCCGTTAGCCTTGCCGTTCTTTGTGGCCTTGCCGTTGGCCTTGCCGTTACCCTTGTCGGCGCCGAGCTGCCCGGGGGAACCGTTGCCGCTGCCGTCTGAGGGCTTCACACCCTGGTTGCCGGTGCCGTCGCCGGGACCGAGTTGGCGGGCCGCGCCGGTTTGGTTCTGGGCGCCCTGGGCCTGACCCTGGCCGTTGCCGTCGCCCTTCTTGGCCTGGGTCTGGGTCTGTTTCTTGGTCGGATCCGGGGTCGTCTCCTGGGCGCCGGCGATGCCGGCCGTGGCCAGAATCAGGGCTCCGCCGCCGATGATTGTCGTGATCGTTCTTGCAGTCGTTTTCATGATCTTCTCCCTTGAATCAATTGACCGTTCGATCAGTTTCCGCCGTTGTTGCCGTTGCCGCTGCTGCCGCCGGTAGAACCGGAGCCGTCGCACTCGCCGGTCCCGGGGCCGTTTCCGCCATCGTCAGAGCCGGTGCCGTCGCACTCGCCCGTGCCTGATCCGGAACCGTTATTGTTGCCGCTGTTGCCGCTGTTGCCGCCGTTGCCGTTGTTGCCGCTGTCACCACGTCGCATGCCGATGCCGCCCATGGCGCCGCCGCACTCGGCGATGGGCTCTCCATCGACACCGTAGACGACCCCCCGCTCCATGCCGGCATCGAGGATCTCGTCGAAGTCATCCGGGTGGAGGTACTGGGGAGCGTAGGTGGCGTCCTGAGCTTCAAGCGCCCGCATGAAGGCTCGCAGGTGGTTGCGTGAGCCCTTGGCCAGGTTGTGGGCGACGAGGGAAATGTGATCGTTGTCGGTGAGATCGAGGAGATCGTAGAGATCGGCGAGATCCATGTCCTCGATCTCGGCGCCGACCTTCAGCGCCTCAATCAGCGAGACCTCTCCGGCCGCCACTAGCTCGTTGTAAAGCGCGCCCAGCGCGGTGTCGGTGAATACGCCGACCGTATCGTCAACGATCGGATCCTCGACAGCGTAGGTCTCGAGCAATATGAGCACGAGGTCCATGTGACGTTGTTCCGCCTGAGCGATGTTGCTGAATATCGGTAGCTGCCATTTGTCGAAGAGCATGAAGTAGACGTCTCGTGCCAGCTTCTCCTCCTCGCGCAGAAAAACGACCTCGGCCTCCTCGGTGGCTGTCCAGGGCACCATCTCGATCTCGTCGAAGAGGGCGCCGACGCCGCCAGAGCAGTTGGCGCCGACCTGGGCGGATGCACGGCGCTGCTGTGCCGCAGCCGGCGAGGCGAGCGCGAGGGTCAGGATCACCGCGGCGGTGATCGCCAGATTGAAATAATGCTTCGAAAACATGATGACCTCCTTAGTCTGGGCGGTTGGAGCCGCCTCGGTCGGGGTAATTGCAAGGGGCGTGCCAGGTCGCAGCGATGTTGTCTGTCTCTGCAGGGCGGTCGCGTGGGTCCGGAGGACACGCCACCGTGTCGGTCGGCCGCGGGTGGGTTTGAAACCGCTCTCCCGAGAAACTCCGGAGATTCTGGGGAAAGCGAGTTATGAATGTTCCGCCGCTCTGCGGCTGCCTCGACCCATCTGAAAAACTCGTAAATTTCGTAGGAGTGCGGACCATTCAAAGGAAAGGCCGGCTGCAGTGCAGCCGGCCGGATTGGTTCGTGGGTTGATATGAGTCGTTCTGATCAGGTGCTCGGGCCTCCGGTCTGACCACCGCCCTGGGGACCGCTGCCGTCGCACTCGCCGGTACCGGATCCGGATCCTCCGCGGTTGCCGTTACCCTGGCCCCGGCCGCGCCGGCCCTGGCCGCCACGACCATTTCCGCCGGCTGCGATAGCCTCGCCGTCGACGCCGTAGACCACCCGCCGCTCCATCTCCGAGTCGAGGATCGCGTCAAAGGCCTCCCGGGAGATGTACTGCGGCTCATAGGACCCGTCCTGGGCGATGAGCG
>JAIVTZ010000116.1:0-8122 GCA_049188105.1 Deltaproteobacteria bacterium
CTCGGCTCGCGAGCCCCATCGGCGGACGGCACTGGGGGCTCCGGCCGGACCTCTGGGTCGAAAACCCCACTGGGCACGGCACCTCGCCGCCCTCGCGACGGAACCCGGTGAGATATGCGGGTTGGTCGCAAGGCGTTGAAAATATTTGGGACGAATCCACTTGCCGTCGTTCATTGAGTTCTCCGTACTGATCATTCCTTCTCGTCGCGCGTGAGTCCGAGCTTCTCCGCGTGATATCGGAAGGCCCGATATGACATGCGCAGGAGCTCGGAGGCGTTCTTCTGGTGGCCGCCCGTAGTCTCCAGCGCCTGGCGCATCAGGGACCGACGCATGTTATCCAGGTACTCGTCGATGTCCAGTCCCTCCTCGGGCAGCCCGGTGTGGTCGGTCTGCCCAGCGGCGGGGTCGCCACGGAGGTGTTCGGGCAGACTGCCCGGGGAGATCATCTCCGTGCCCTCGAGAGCTACGGTGCGTTCGATCACATTCTCGAGCTCCCGGACATTTCCCGGCCACGAGTAGGCCTGGAGCACCCGCACCGCGTCGGGGGTCAGTCTCTTCACGGGCAGGGCGAAGTTCTTGCACGTCTGTTCGACGAAGTGGCGGGCGAGCTCCGGCAAATCCTCGACACGCTGGCGGAGCGGGGGCAGGTGGAGGTGGAGCACGTTCAGCCGGTAGTAGAGATCCTCACGGAAATCACCGTTCTTCACGGCCTCATCGAGATCGCGGTTGGTAGCCGCGAGAACCCGCGTCTTCACCTCGATCTCACGACTCGCCCCGACGGGGCGCACGCGCCGTTCCTGGAGGACCCGCAGCAGCTTGACCTGCATCGGCAGGGTCAGCTCACCGACCTCGTCGAGAAGGAGCGTTCCACCCTCGGCGTCGACGAACAGCCCCTTGTTGTCGCGCACCGCGCCGGTGAAGGCGCCGCGAACGTGACCGAAAAGCTCGGACTCCAACAGCCCTTCGGGCAGGGCGCCGCAGTTGACGCTCAGGAACGGTCCGTTGGCGTTTGCGGAAAAAGCGTGGATGGCCTGGGCGAGAAGCTCCTTGCCGGTGCCGCTCTCGCCGGTGATGAAGACCGTGGAGGGCGTTGCCGCGAGCCTCGGCACCATGTCCAGGATGCGCCGGATGGCGGGACTCGAGCCGATGAAGTTGGGGACCTCGGGCCTTTCTTCGGGCTGGGCATCATCACCGATGAGCTTGGTCAGGATGAGCTTGAGGTCCTCCACGTTGAAGGGTTTGGACAGATACTCGGCGGCGCCGGCCCGCAACGCCTCGAGGGCGTGCTGCGGCGTGGTGTGAGCGGTGATGATGATGAAGGGGCTCTCCAGCTGCCGCTTCCGTGCTTCTCCCAACACCTCGAGACCGCTGCCGTCCGGAAGCTTGAGATCGCACATCACGAGATCGAAGGACCTGCCCGCAATCTGCTCGATGCCGCTCGCCACGTCGTTGGCGGTCGTCACCTCGTAGCCCTCCTGCTCGAGCAGAATCGTCAGGAACTCGCGAAGCGATTTTTCGTCGTCAACGACCAGAATGCGGCCTCGGTTCATACCGCTACCCTCTCGGCTGGAAGCTCGACGGTGACCACGGTGCCGCCGCCCAGAGTGCTGTCGATGGCTATCGTACCGCCGTGCTCGGCCACCGCAGCGTACACCACCGCCAGACCGAGACCGGTTCCACCCGGACGGGTGGTGACGAAGGGCTCGAAAGCCTGTCGGCGGACAGCCTCGGTCATTCCGACGCCGGTGTCGCGCCAACGCAGCACCACCCGGCCGTTCCTCCTCACGGCCGTAATTTCGAGCTCGCCGCCGTCCGGCATTGCTTGCAGAGCATTTCGGGAGAGGTTCCAGATGATCTGGCGAAGCTGATGCTCCTCGCCCCGAAGACTGAGACTCTCCGGAACGCGCAGCACGAGGCGGTGATCGTCGCGGTGCTCGTCGGAACGGCCGAGCAGGTCGACGCAGTCGCGGAGCATTGCGCTGACGTCGCAGGGGCCGAAAGCCGCTTGCTGGGGGCGCGTGTACTCGAGAAAGCCGTCGAGGATTCCGGAAAGGCGGCGCGACTCTTCGACCAGGATTCGCAGCAGTCGCCGACTGTCTTCGTCGACCGTTCCGGCCGATTCCAGCACCTGCGCGGATCCCGAAATCGAAGCCAACGGGTTCTTGATTTCGTGTGCCATGCGCGCCGCCATTTCGCCGACCGCCGCCATTCGTTCCTGCATCCGCTGACGTTCGGCCTCCACCTTGATCTCGGACAGATCCTGGAAGGTGACGACGAAGCCGACGACGTTCTCGCGTTCGTCTGCGAGCGGACCGATGGTCATGCCGAGCCGCATGCCGGTGGTCGCGACCGATCCCTCGATCCGCACAACATTACGATCTCGCGCCCGCACCTTCAAAAGCCCCCAGCTCTGGTCTTCAAGCGGAATGACCTCGTCAAGGAGCGATCCCGTGACCGATTCCTCATCGGCGATCCCGAGCATCCGGGTGCCGGCTGGGTTCAGATGCAGGACCCTGCTCTCGAGGTCGCAGGCGATGATCCCGGCGCCCACCGAGCGCACAACGTGGTCGGTGAGGGCGACGAACTGTTTAGTGCGCTCGGTTTCTTCCAGCAGTCGATGGTGGGCGCTGCGCAGCGACTCGCTGAGATAGGACACCAGCACCGCCACCAGAAGGAACCCGACGACGTTTGTCAGCAAGGTGACCAGGATCCGCGACGTCGGCACGGCGATCTGGATTCCCGTCAGGCTCTCCGGCACCGGCAGAACCTCGAAGACCATCAGGTCCACGAGGAGCCCGTAGGCGATGGCGGAGAGGCCGGCGAAGATCAGTCCGCCGCCGCGCATCAGCATGGCTGCGACGGCGATCACGGTGAGGTAGAGGAAGGAGAACGGCGAGTACAGCCCGCCGGTGAAGTAGACGATGCCGGTGATGACCGCGATGTCGCCGACGAGCTGGATCCACGACTGGGCGCGCGGCGAAACCCGGCGGGCGTAGAGGATGAGGTACAGCAACGAGAGCCCGAAGCTGAAGAGGATCAGTCCGTAGTAGTTCCTGAGCGGCAGGATCTTCTGGCTGCTGACCTGGATCAGCAGGATGCCGAGGAAGAGGGCGGAAATGACCACCAGACGGATGCCGATGAGCCAGCGCAGCGAATTGGCAGATGGATAAGGGACGGGTGGAGCCGAGCCTTCTCCGTTAGCCTGCATATCTCACCAGCTTCCTGCTGCGGTCGATGGCGACCGCTCGACCATCAGCCGATCTGGCTGATCAACGAGAACATCGGCAGGTACATGGCGACGACGATGACGCCGATGACGACGCCGAGAAATGCGATGATCATCGGCTCCATCAAGGCCATCATCCCCTCGACCGCCGCGTCGACCTCGTCCTCGTAGAAATCGGCAATCTTGGAGAGCATGGTATCCATGGCGCCGGTTTGCTCGCCGACCGCAATCATCTGACACACCATCGGCGGAAACTGCTCGGAGCGGATGAGAGGATCGGCGATAGTCTTGCCCTCCTCCACCTCCTTGCGGACCTGGAGCAGCGCCTCCTCGATCACCGCGTTGCCTGCGGTTCGTGCCGTGATCTCCAGCGACTCGAGGATCGCCACACCGGAGCTGAGCAGGGTTCCCAGGGTGCGGCAGAAGCGGGCCACCGCGATCTTACGAAGCAGGAGTCCGAGGGCCGGCACCTTGAGCATGATCTTGTCGATCTGATAACGACCTGCATCGGTCTGATAGTACTGGCGAAGAGCAAACATCGATCCGCCGGTGACGATGAAGATCAGCCACCAGAACGTGCCGATGAAGTTCGACAGGTTGACCACGATCTGGGTGAGAAAGGGAAGCTGGCCCCCGAGGCCCTCGAAAAGGGTGGCGAAGACCGGGATCACCTTCCACAGAATGACGTAGACGACGACGATCGCGATGGTGACGACCGAGACCGGGTAGACCATCGCCGACTTGACCTGGCTCTTGAGCCTGACGGCCTTCTCGATGTAGGTAGCGAGACGCTGGAGAATGGTGTCGAGGATACCGCCGGCCTCGCCGGCGGCAACCATGTTGACATAAAGGTCGTCAAAGGCTTGCGGGTGCTTGCGCATGGCCTCGGCGAGTGAGGATCCGCCCTCCACATCCTGGCGTACCTGGAGGATGACCTTTTGAAAGGTCTTGTTGTCCTGCTGTTGACCGAGGATGTCGAGGCACTGCACCAGCGGCAGGCCGGCGTCGATCATCACCGAGAACTGGCGGGTAAAGACCGCGATGTCCTTCGAGCTGATGCCGCCGCCGAACTTGGGCAGGGCGATCTCCTTGCCCTTCTCTTTCACGGTGGTAACGACGATCTGCTGGCGACGGAGAGCGGCGATCACCGCGTCCTTGGTGTCGCCGATGAGCACGCCGGTTTGTGCGGTGCCGTTCCGGTCGCGGCCCTTCCACTCAAAACTGGGCATCTCAGCTCCTCCCTGTTCGCCGTGCCTCAGGGGCGGCATTCACCGATCCCACACCCCTATTGATCATATCCTGCAGCTCGTCCGGATACGAGCTGTAGGCAAGCGCCACCTGCAGCGAAATCATTCGCCGTTGGTAGAGGGTTGACAGCGCCTGGTTGAAGGTCTGCATGCCGTGCTTCACCTGTCCGGCCTGCATCATCGAGTAGATCTGGTGGATCTTGTCCTCGCGGATCAGGTTTCGGATAGCCGCGCTGGGAATGAGAACCTCGCAGACCAAACAACGGCCCTTCCCGGATGCGCGGCGCAGCAGCGACTGGCAGATGATGCCCTCGAGAACGAAGCTGAGCTGTGCCCGAATCTGCGCCTGCTGGTGCTCGGGGAAGACGTCGACGATACGGTTGATGGTCTGCGGTGCGGAGTTGGTGTGCAGGGTTGCGAAGGTGAGGTGGCCGGTCTCCGCGATGCGGAGGGCGGACTCGATGGTCTCGAGATCGCGCATCTCGCCGATGAGCACCACATCGGGGTCCTCGCGCAGCACCGAGCGCAGCGCATTCGGGAAGCTGTGGGTGTCCGCGTGCAGCTCGCGCTGGTTGACCATGCACTTCTTGTGGGAGTGGAGGTACTCCACGGGATCCTCGATGGTCAGGATGTGGAGCGCCTTCTCACGGTTGATCTTGTCGATCATGGCGGCGAGAGTGGTGGATTTTCCGGAGCCAGTGGGACCGGTGACCAACACCAGACCACGGGGTCTGCTGCACAGCCCCTCAACCGCGGGCGGCAATCCGAGCTCGCGGAACCCGAGGATCTCGTACGGGATGCGCCGGAACGCGCCGGCCACGGCGCCACGCTGCATGTAGATGTTGGCCCGGAACCGGGCGAGTCCCTTGACGCCGAACGAGATGTCCAGCTCGAGGGTTTCTTCGAATCGGTGCTTCTGCGCATCGGTGAGCACCGAGTACGCCAGCTTCTTGGTGTCGACTGCGGTCATCGGCGGGTGGGAGAGCGTGACCAGGGTGCCATCGATGCGGATCAACGGCGGCGAGTTGGTGGTGACGTGGAGGTCGGTACCATTCTTCTCCACCATGGTCTTGAGAAGTGAATGCAGGCTTACGGTCATTCGGCCATCCCCTCTGCCTACAGGACCGATTCGCGCACCACCTCTTCGATCGTGGTGATGCCGTCGCGAATCTTCTGCAGTCCCGATTGCCTCAATCCGATCATACCTTCCTCGAGGGCCTTGCGGCGGAGCTCCATGGTGGAAGCGCCGGACAGGATGAGCTCGCGAATGTCCGGAGATACGACCATGACCTCGTAGATGCCGACTCGGCCCCTGTAGCCGCGTTGGTTGCAATCCTCGCAACCCTGCCCCCTGTAGATCTCGATGTTGGGCGCCTCGGCTTCGGAGAAACCGACGTTGAGCAGCGCCTGCACCGGAACCTCCTCGGGCTCCTTGCACTTCTCGCAAGTGCGGCGGATCAGGCGCTGGGCGACGATCAGGTTGAGCGAGGTCGCGACGAGGAAGGGCTCGATGCCCATGTTCATCAGGCGGTTGATGGATGACGGGGCGTCGTTCGTGTGGAGGGTGGAGAGCACGAGGTGACCCGTGAGTGCGGCCTTGATCGCGATCTCGGCGGTCTCGAAGTCGCGAACCTCGCCGACCAGGACGATGTTCGGATCTTGGCGAAGGAATGAGCGCAGGGCGGCCGCGAAGTTGAGGCCGATGCCCTCCTTCATCTGAACCTGGTTGACGCCGACCAGCTGGAACTCCACAGGATCCTCGGCGGTCATGATGTTGACCTCGGGGGTGTTGATTCGCGAGATGGCGGAGTACAGCGTGTTGGTCTTCCCCGAGCCCGTCGGACCGGTCACCAGGACCATTCCGTACGGCTGGAAAATCGCCTCCTCGAAGTTCTTGAGACTCGATTTTTCGAAGCCGAGCTTGGTCATGTCGAGCATCAGGGTGTCTTTGTCGAGCAGCCGCATGACGATCTTTTCGCCGTGCAGCGTCGGCAGGGTAGAAACTCGGAAGTCGAGCTCCTTGATCTTGCCCTGAAACTTCATCTTGAGCCTGATCCGGCCGTCCTGCGGGAGCCGTTTCTCGGCGATATCGAGCTTGGCGAGGATCTTGATGCGCGAGCAGATGGCGTCCCTGAACTTCAGGGGCGGGTTCATGATCTCGTACAGCAGCCCGTCAATCCGGAAACGCACGCGGTAGGACTTTTCATACGGCTCGATATGGATATCCGATGCGCTGCGCTTGAGAGCGTCGGTCAGAATCAGGTTCACCAGGCGAACAACCGGGGCCTCCTCCGCGTCCGCCTCGAGATCCGCGACATCGAGGTCGTCCTCTTCCTCGAGGACCTCGAGGGACGCTTCGTCGACCGTGGACAGATCGTCCATCACCTTTTTGAGCTCGATCGAATGGCTGGTGCCGTAGTACTTGTCGATCGCCTCGGGGAGCGCTTCACCGGCGGCCACGACAGGCTCCACCCGGTAGCCGGTGATAAAGGTGATGTCATCCATGGCAAAGACGTTCGAGGGATCGGTCATCGCCACGGTCAAGGTGGCCCCGGTTTTCGACACGGGAATGAACTGATACTTGCGCGCGACGTCGGCGGGAATCAGGCGAATGATCGACTCGTCGATGTCGAAATGTTTGAGGTTGATTGACGGCACGCCATACTGCTGCGAAAGACAATCCAGGATGTCTTCCTCGGTTACGAACTCCAACCGCACGAGATGTTCGCCGAGACGTCCTCCGCCGGCTCGTTGCTCCTCGAGCGCCGTCGCCAGCTGAGTCTCGTTGATCAGTTTCGCCTTGATCAGTAGTTCACCGATTTTTAATGACATGCATTCAGTCCAATTCGACAGACGTTTTCAAGTAAAATTGTAGCATCCGGTTCACCTGGAATAAGCGCGTGATGGTCTCGCGTCATTGAGGCACCTTTTCTATGGTAACAAATGTGGCGGTTAGACGGTACTTTTCACCACGTCGCACAGTGAGGCACGCGGACGCGCCCTTGCCAGTTCGTCGAGTTGTCGAACAGCCCGATGCGAGACAAAATCCTCAGCCTTTGTCGATCAGGTCGAGGGCGGCAGAGATGATCTCTCGAGATGCGACCGGGCGGAGCGGGAGCGCCCGGGCCGAGCCGGATGGGCCCTCCGAAGATTCCCCGGCGCCGGAGACCACCGTGGTGCGCGGGCCGAGGGGCCCGTTTCGTCGCCAGTCGCTGGCCAGAAAAACGCCGACAGTCGGCACTCCGAAGCTGGCCGCGAGGTGCACGGGGCCGGTGTCCCCCCCAACTACCAGGGAGGCGCCGCCGAGTACAGCCGCCAGCTCCTCGAGATCGGTGGGCGGCGCCAGGCGGACGTGCTTCCCTCCCGCCTTGGCAACCGCAGCCGCTCGCGGCTCCTCTCCCGGTCCCCAGACCACGACGACGTCAAGATCCAACGCGGCGGCGATTTCCCGACTCACCTCTGCCAGGGTCTGAACTGCCACGTTCTTGTGCGCGCCTCCGGTTCCCGGGAGGATGACGGCATAGGGCGCCGACCACGCATTCGTGGGGAAACGGTGACCGACGCGGTCGAGCAGCCATGCGCCGTCGGGCAGCCGCCGCCGCCGCGGCGGCTGGCCGACGGCACGGACCATCTCCAGGTTGGTGTCGAC
>JAIVTZ010000117.1:0-8104 GCA_049188105.1 Deltaproteobacteria bacterium
ACCCAGACGACGCCGCGTGGGGCGACATCTGGACTCCGGAGCACATGGAGCTTGAAGCCGGGACGGTCACGGTGACCGGGTTCGTCATGGATTTCCTGCGAATCGACGCAGTCGAAATCTGGGTCGATGGGGTGCACATCGGCAACGCCGACTACCCCCTCCTGTCGCCGAACCTCGGCGACCTCTATCCATGGATGCCTCTGGTCTTTTCGAACAACTCGGGCTTTGCCTATGATCTCGACACCGTCGCCGCGCACCTCGCCGACGGCGAGCACAGCATCGTGGTGTGGACCGAAGACCGTCTTGGCGGTCGCAGCATCATCGGCGAACGCCGCTTCGTTCTCGACAACCAGAACCCCTGAGGGGTCGATCTGAACCGTGGAACCGCGACACCCCGCTTCGGCGGGGTTTTGCGTATGTACCCGTCCCAATTAGTTTTGAGTTTTGAGTTTTGAGTTTTGAGTTACGGACGCCCTCCGCGTGTCGTGACTCATCCCCGCCAGCCTGTGACCGTAGACCAGCAGGGAGCGCGGGAGGGCGCGTTCACCGGAGGTGCCTGGCATCCCGATTCGCCGCGAATCGGCGTGCCTGGCATCCTCCCGCGGCAACGTCTTACTCGAGCACAGGCACACAAACCGAGACGGGCTACAATACCGTCCGTGGGAGGTGCGTGTGAAAGCTCTGTACTTTGAGGACCACGGAGGGACCGACCAATTGCTCTACGGTGACCGGCCGGAACCCGAGCCCGGCGCCGGCGAGGTCCGTGTTCGGCTCCGGGCTTCGGCTCTCAACCACCTCGATCTCTTCGTTCTTGGCGGAATGCCGGGGGTGCCGATCGGATTGCCCCACATCGGCGGCGCCGACGGTGCGGGCGTGGTGGAAGCCGTCGGCGACTCGGTGGACGGCGTGGAGTTGGGCGCGGAGGTCGTCTTCGATCCCGGGTTGTCCTGCGGACAGTGTGAGTACTGCCGCAGCGGCGAGCAGAGCCTGTGTGTCCGATTCGGTGTGCTCGGCGAGCACTCGGACGGCACCTTTTCCGAGGCGGTGGTGGTGGCCGCCGCTTCGCTCGCCCCACGCCCCGCCCACCTGTCGTGGAACGAGGCGGCGGCGTTCGGGCTCACCTACCTGACCGCATGGCGCATGTTGATGAACCGCGGTCGACTGCGTCCCGGGGAAACTGTGCTCATCCACGGCATCGGCGGCGGGGTGTCGCTGGCGTGTATGCAGCTGGCCAAGCTCACCGGGGCTCGGACGATCGTCACGTCGCGCTCAGAGGAGAAGCTCGCCCGAGCGGTCGAGCTCGGCGCGGACGAGGTGCTTCCCGCCGACGCCGAGGTGGCGCGCGGAGTGCGCCGGCTGACCGGCAAGCGCGGTGTGGATATTGTCGTGGACTCGGTCGGGAAGGCCACCTGGATGCAAAGCCTGAAGGCGGCGGCGAAGGGGGGACGCATCGTCACCTGCGGCGCCACCACGGGGCCCGACCCGGCGGAGGAAATCCGCCTGGTTTTCTGGAACCAGCTCAGTATTCTCGGCTCGACCATGGGTTCCCGCGAAGATTGGCGGCGGCTGGTCGCCGCGGTTGACACCCACCGGATGCGTCCGGTCATCGACCGGGTGCTCCCCCTGTCCGAAGGCCGTGCAGCGTACGAGCGACTGGAGCGCGCGGAACAATTTGGTAAGATCGTGCTGTCCATCGATGGATGAGCATTGGCCAATCACGACCCGCTCGCCAACGAGCTTCGATGCGGAAAAGATGCAGTCTGAAAGTATGATCAAAACCATGGGTACGCCCGTCCACGAGGGGCTTGTGCCGAGGATCCTGACCCGCCCCGAGCACAAGCTGTCGAGGAAAAACCTTTCGCCGGAGGCGATCAAGGTTCTTTACAGATTGCATCGGTCGGGATATGCCGGCTACCTGGTGGGGGGCAGCGTGCGCGATCTCCTGCTTGGACGGCGTCCAAAGGATTTCGACGTCGCCACCAACGCGCGCCCGCAGGAGATTCGGCGCCTGTTCCGGAACTCTCGAGTCATCGGCCGCCGATTCCGTCTCGTGCATGTGTACTTCAAAGGTGAAATCGTCGAGGTGGCGACCTTCAGAGCCAGCCCGGAACCTCCCGAAACCCCCGATGACTGGGAAGAGGCGGAGGAGGAGGCCGCGGAGGAGGAGGCCGTTGCCGATCCACCTCGGCCCCACATCGAGGAGGACGTCTACGGGACGCCCGCCGAGGATGCGCGCCGCCGTGATTTCACGATCAACGCGCTGTTTTACAATATCGCCGATTTTTCGATCATCGATCACGTCGGCGGTATCGAGGATCTCGAGCACGGCGTGATCCGGACTATCGGCGATCCCGATGAGCGCTTCGAGGAGGACCCGGTTCGCATGATGCGAGCGCTCGAGTACGCGGCGCGCCTCGGGTTCGAGATCGACCCGCGCACGACCGAGGCCATCGATCGACAGAAGGCGTTGATTTCGGAAGCTTCGACGCCACGGCTCACATACGAGCTTCTCGAGTGCCTGCGGTCGGGGAAGGCGACCGCGATTCACGAAGCCTGGCGGAAGGCCGGGGTGTTCACGCGCGCCTACCGGGACCTGCCGATCGACACCGATGAGAGTGTCCGCGTCTTGGAGATGGTGGACGCGGGAGTCGCAGCCGGCAGACAGTTTTCCGATCCGAGCCTTCTCGGTGGATTCTTCCTCCCGAGGTTCCTCGTGTTGGCGGAAGAGGAGACCGACGACAAGGGGCGGGTCAACAATGTGCGAGTCCTCGAACGTTTGCGGGAAACGCTGGATCCGGCCGCAGCGAGCATGCACCTGTCCAATCAGACCGTTCATCTGATACACCAGGGGTTGTTCGCCGTTACGAAGATGCGGCACCCGCCGGAGCGCGGACGGCAGGTCTTGAAGCTCGCGCGGCAGGGCTACTTTCCGATCGCCTGGGAGTTCTTCGTTTTCGCCTCCGCGCTCGGTTACATCACGCCCGAGGCCCACCAGGGCTGGAGACGCGCTCTGCGCAAGGTAGGGAAGCAGGAGCACATCGATCAGCCGCGGGACTCCGCCCAGGAACGGCCACGCCCCCGCCCTCGTCGGCGCCCGCGGCGGCGGCGGCGCTGACCGTGCTCTTCGGCCCGCTGATCTCACCGGGTTTCGTAGCGAGGGCGGCGAAGCGCAAGCTGGTGAGATATGCGGGCTAGCCCGCTTATCTCACCGGGTTTCGTGACGAGGACGGCGAAGCGCAAGTATCCGCTGGGTTTGTCGGGAATCGGGCGACGACGTCGTAGTTACGCTACGTCGAGGAGCACGATTTGCGACAAGCACGGCGGGACGCCGCGATTCGCCGTCCGCAGTAGATACCCGGTGAGATATGCGGGCTAAGCGGGTACGCCATGGGAGTTGACCGGGACGAGGCTGCGCGACGGGTCGAGGAGCTGCGGCGCCTGGTGCGGCGTCACGACCATCGTTACTACATTCTGGCCGATCCGGAGATCTCCGACTTCGAGTACGACCAGCTCTACGGCGAGCTCGTGGAGCTCGAGCAACGATATCCGGAGCTGCAGAGCCCTTCGTCTCCGACTCAGAGGGTGGCGGGAGAACCGCTCGAAGGTCTCGAGCAGGTGGAGCACGCGATCCCCATGCTCTCCCTCGACAACAGCTACTCGAAGGATGAGCTCCACGCATGGTTCGAGCGGCTCAGGAGGGAGCTGGGACGCGAGCCGGAGGGGCTTGCCGCAGAGCTCAAGATCGACGGGGCGTCGATTTCTCTCATCTATGTGAACGGCAGGCTCGAGCGGGCGGTGACCCGCGGCGACGGGTTGGTTGGAGACGACGTTACCGCCAATGCCCGGACCATTCGCCAGCTGCCGCTCATCGTCGATGGTCTGCCGCCGACGGTGGAAATCAGAGGTGAGGTCTACCTTGCGCGGTCCGTTTTCGACGAGCTCAACCGTCGACGGCGTGCCGCGGGCGAGCGGGAGTTCGCGAATCCACGCAACGCCGCCGCCGGCGCCATCAGGCTCCTCGATCCGCGGCAGGCGTCGCACAGGCGCCTTGGTGTCTGGTGCTTCCAGTTGGCGCGCGCGGATGGCCACGAAGAGGACAGCCACGTGGCGGCGCTCGAATGGTTGCGCGGCCTCGGGTTCCCGGTCAGCCCCGGTCTCGAGCTGTGCCCGGGGATCACCGAGGTCGAGACCTACATCGAGCGCTGGGAGGAGAAGCGGCACGACCTCGACTACGATACCGACGGAATTGTCATCAAGGCCGACAGCGCTTCAGAACGGAGCGCCCTCGGCGCAACCGCACGATCGGTGCGGTGGGCGGTGGCCTACAAGTTTCCGCCCGAGGGACGCACGACCAAGCTTACGGACATCGTGATCCAGGTCGGACGAACCGGGGTGCTGACCCCGGTCGCCACCCTCGAACCGGTCACGATCTCCGGATCGACGGTGTCCCGAGCCACCCTCCACAACTTCGACGAGGTGGCTCGCCTCGACGTGCGGATTGGTGACACGGTGTGGGTGATGAAGGGCGGTGAGGTGATCCCCAAGGTGGTGGGAGTGGTCACTGCGGAGCGTCCTGAAGACACCGAGCTGGTCATCGCGCCGGCGGTGTGCCCGGTCTGTGAAACGCCGGTCGAGCGCGAGCCCGAGGAGGTTGCGCTACGCTGCCCCAATGCCGCCTGCCCGGCTGTTGTTTTGGCCCGTCTTCGCCACTTCGTCTCACGCGGTGCGATGGAGATCGACGGTCTCGGCGATCGCCTGCTGGTGCAGCTGGTCGAGGCCCGCATGGTAACGGATGAGGCGTCGCTGTGGGATCTCGATGTCGAGGCCGTCGCGGAGCTCTCCGGCTGGGGCGAGAGATCGGCGACCAACCTCCTTCGTGAGCTTGACGAGGCCCGAAAAAGGCCCCTCCACCGGCTCCTCTTCGCGCTCGGGATCCCCCATGTCGGGGAACGGGCGGCCAGGCTGTTGGCGGGTCGGGTCGGAAGTTTGGAAGAGTTGGCTGCGGCGGACCCGGGAGCCTTGGAGGAAATCGATGGGATCGGACCGGTCATCGCGAACGCGGTGGCGCGGTGGTTCGCCGACGCCCGCGGCCAAAATACGATCAAACGTCTGGCCGAGCGGGGGATCGATCCCCACGAAGACCCGCGGGGCTCGAAAAAGGAGGCGGCGCTCGTGGGTCAGACCTTTGTCCTCACCGGCAGCCTGAGCCGACCACGCCGCGAGCTCAAGGAAGAGTTGGAGGGGCTGGGGGCGACGGTGTCGGCCTCGGTGTCGCGAAAGACCTCCTGTCTGGTGGCGGGGGAGAACCCGGGCAGCAAGCTCGCCACTGCTCGCGAGCTCGGAGTCGAGGTCCTCGACGAGGCGGGATTAAAGCGGTTGCTCGAGTCGGTTGGAGCTAACGAATGACAGCAGTGGTTTTTCTTGTGGACGATGACGATGGGTCCCGCGACGCGATGAAGCGGACATTGGAGCGCGTTGGATACACTCTCCACGCCTTCCCCTCCGCCGAGGAGGCGCTCGAGCGCTTGCGCGAGGGTGAGCCCGTGGATGCGATCGTTTCCGACGTCAGGATGCCGGGGATGGACGGCTACGAGTTCCTGCGTGCGGTTCGTGCCGAGAATCCGAAGCTGCCGTTTCTGCTGGTGACCGCCTACGCCGATGTCGAGGACGCGGTGTCGGCCCTGCAGGAGGGGGCTGACGATTACATGATCAAACCGGTCAAGATGCAGGAGCTGCGGCAGCGGGTACAGCTGCAGCTGGAGCGTCGGGTGCTGTCGGACGAGAATCGACGCCTCCACCAGCGGCTCGAGAAGAGCTTCGGCTTCGAGGGCATCGTCGGTCGATCACAGGGCATGGAGGAGCTGCTCGACCGCCTGCGGGTGGTGGCGCCGACCCGCTCGACGGTGCTCATCGTCGGCGAGTCTGGAACCGGAAAGGAGCTGGTCGCCAACGCGCTACATCAAAATTCCCCCCGTGTACAGGGCCCGTTCGTGGCCATCAACTGCGGTGCGATTCCCGGCGAGATCCTCGAGTCCGAGCTCTTCGGCCATGAGAAGGGTGCGTTTACCGGCGCCCATCAGCGGCGTATCGGACTCATCGAACGGGCCTCGGGCGGCACTCTTTTCCTGGATGAAATCTCCGAGCTCTCACCCGATCTCCAGGTCAAGCTGTTGCGGGTGCTGGAGGAGCGCCACATCATGCGCGTGGGCGGCGCTTCACAGATTGCGGTCGACTTCCGTCTCGTCGCAGCCACCAACCGCGACCTCCATGAGTGGGTGGAAAGCGGCCGTTTCCGGCAGGACCTCTATTACCGCCTCAAGGTCGTCACGCTCGAGATCCCGCCGCTGCGGGAACGGCGGGAAGACATCCCTGTCTTTGTCCAGCACTTCCTCGAGATCATCAACCGGGAGTTGGACCGGAACGTGCTCGGCGTCCATCCTGCGGTCCTGTCGGCCCTCACGCGTCAGTCGTGGCCTGGAAACGTGCGCGAGCTGCGCAACCTCCTCGAGTCCATGGTGCTCTTTGCCAGGACCGATGAGATCACTTTCGAGGACCTGCCGGCCGAGTACCGAACGCCGACCGAATCGTCTCCGGCTGTGGCATCCGCCGAGTGGCGCCCACGTCCGATGGCGGAGATCGAACGCGAGGCCATCCTGAAGACCGTGGAGCACACGGGAGGCCATCGCGCACGCGCCGCCGATCTCCTCGATATCGGCCTCCGCACCCTGCAGCGCAAGCTCAAGGAGTATGGCGAAATCGGCCCGCGAGGCAATGGCGACGAGTAGAATTAGGTATTAGGTATTAGGTATTAGGGATGCACCCTCCCCACCCGGAATGGTTGTGATCACCGGAGGTGCCTGGCATCCCGCGACGACGTTGTCCTCAACGTCGTGGCGGCGTGCCTGGCATCCTCTCGCGGCAGCGCTCTGAAAAACGGATCGCATGTCGGCGTGCCTGGCATCCTCTCGCGGTGATAAACTGAAATACACCGAAGGGAGCCCGCGATGGAAATACCCAGCAAGGTCTCTTTCTACTGTCCTCTGATTGATGCGAAAGGGACCGCAGCGACGCTGGTGTCCATCTCTCCGGAGGGCTACTACCGGGTCGATGTTCCCATCAAGGGCAGGACCCATGTCATGTTCCTGCCGGTCGCCCACACGGCCCTCTACTTCAACGAGCCCGAGCCCGAAATCGAAGAAGGATTCGAGATCGAGCGCTAACCCGCATATCTCACCAGCTTGCTGCTGCGGTCGGCGATACACCGCACCCAGCGGTGTTTTCTCTCCTCGGTGTGCTCGGCGTACTGTCAAGTACGACTCCGCGCCCCTCGGGTCGAAAACCCCACTGGACACGGCACCTCGCAGCCCTCGCCACGAAACCCGGCGAGATATGCGAGCTAGAACCACAATCCGCTATGCTTTGGCCGCAGTCGTGATCACCCTGCTGACCTGCACCGCCACCGCCTTTTCTGAGGAGGCCCACACCTCCGACAGCAGCACGAAAATGAAACCTCCAGCCAGGGCACCCTTCCTCGTCGCAGGGAAGATGCCCCATCTGACGGGCATCCTCAAGCAACACTGGGACGACCCCGACCTCGAGTTGACACCCGAACAGAAGGCGGTCCTCCTCGAGATCCGAAAGAACACCATGACCGCGGTGATGGGCCTCGCCGAAGAGCTCGATCAGTTGGAATCATCGCTCGCGGAACAGGCCATGGCCGCCGTCCCACCCGACCAACTGGCCCCACTCGTCGACAAGATCAGCGACCTCAAGACCGAGGCCACCATGGTCCACCTGAGGTGCATCCACGACACCATGGAGATCCTTGACGACCGGCAGCTGGCCGGCCTCCTGGACATGTCGGGAACGCCCTAGTCCCTATATCTCACCAGCTTCTTGCTGCGGCCGGCGTTCCTTTTCGGGTATCACGTGAGCCTCCTGCAAACCCATTCACCGACGGATTCGCGAGGTCACAGCCCAAAAAAGGGAGGGGATAAACCCCTCCCCTACGACATATTCCGTAGGGGCGGGGTTTATCCCCGCCCGCTTTTTCCGAGTCTTGCAAGAGGCTCACGTGGAACCCATGTGCCGATAGGTACCGATA
>JAIVTZ010000118.1:0-8086 GCA_049188105.1 Deltaproteobacteria bacterium
GCGCCGGACCTATGACGACGTTTTCCTCCCTCCTCTCGATCGGGACGATCACCAGATCTGTCCCTCCTCGCTCCGGTCGGAGAAACGCCGTCATAGGCCCAACGGCGGCGCGATCGCGGAATCTCCGTTTCACTCCGATTCCGCGGGGCGCGGTTCTGTCCTGTGACCCCCGAGGTCGGCGCGGCGGCTTCGCCGCCCCTGCCGCTGCCGCTACGGGCCTCTGCTGCGGCCCGCGATACGCCGCAATCTGGCGGTCGCAAGCGACCGCCATCTCACGACGTCTCGTGGCCCTCGCAACGAGGCCCTCCGCGCCAGCGGCGCGCCGACTCAAGGCTCCGGGTGGGGGAACTCAAAACTCAAAACTAAGAACTCAAAACTCTGCCAAACGCGGGCAGGCGGCAAATTCGAAATTCGAAATTCGAAATTCGAAATCAAATTCCGCCGCCGTGGTCGAAGCGCTCGGTTCTGGGCTTGGACTGGGAAATCTTCGCGCCCGGCGCCACATCGCGAGTTAGCCAGACGTTGCCGCCGATGACCGCACCCTTGCCGATCGTCACGCGTCCGAGGACTGTTGCGCCGGAGTAGATGGTGACGTCGTCTTCGATAACCGGGTGGCGGTCGATGCCCTTGATCGGGTTGCCGTCGTCGTCGAGAGGAAAGCTCTTGGCGCCGAGTGTGACCCCCTGGTAGATCCTGACTCGATTGCCGATCACCGAGGTCTCGCCGATGACGACGCCGGTGCCGTGGTCGATGAAAAGGCTCTCGCCGATCCTCGCCCCGGGGTGGATGTCGATGCCGGTGAGGCTGTGGGCGTGCTCCGTGATCATGCGCGGGATCAGCGGTACCCCGAGCCGTTGCAGCTCGTGCGCGATGCGGTGGCAGGTGAGCGCGAGGACGCCGGGATAGCAGAAGATCGCCTCGGACGGGCTTGGCGCCGCGGGGTCGCCCTCGTAGGATGCCACGGCATCCAGGGCCAGCAGGCGGCGAAGCTCGGGCAGCCGCCGCAGGAACTGCTCGGTGATCTGCTTCGCCTGGCCGAGGCACTGCTCCGGTACGCGATCACCCTTCTCCCGTTCGCAGGCAAAACACAGCCCGCGGTGGATCTCGTCGACCATGATGATCGCCGCGCGGTGGAGCGCCGCGCCCATGTGGTAGCCGAGGCTCTCCTCGGTCACATCGCGGCTGCCCACATACCCCGGGAAGATCACCGACCTCAGCAGCTCCACCATCTGCACGACCTCGGTACGTGACGGCAGCGGGTGGCCGGTAAAGGTCTTTCGCAACGGTGTGGCGAGGTGCTCGGCCTGCGCCTGCAGCTCGTCTACGACCGCGGTCAGCACCCGGTCAATCGCGCCGATGCCGTGGTTGTGCGGAAACTCTGCGATATCCATTTTGGCCATGACCACAACTCCTGCCAGTGCCAACACGCGCAGCCCCGTTCCTACTCCCACCATCCTGCCCGACCCCTTGGGTGAGTTTTGAGTTCTTAGTTTTGAGTTTTGAGTTTTTGCTGTCACGTCCCGGCGAGACTCTCCTAACTTCGTGGCGACCCGTTTCTCAGGGCGCTTCCTGAGAGGATTCTCAGGCACCTCCGGTGAACGCGCCCTGTAGCGCCGGCAGGCGTCAACTCAAAACTCAAAACTAAGAACTCAAAACTGGATTGGGTGGGTGGATAATCCGAAATCCGAAATCCGAAATCCGAAATCTTTCGAGCGGGTGTGCGGCATTCCGAAAATCCGAATTCCGAATTCCGAATTCATCCCGATTCGCTACTATCACTCATCGGCGCGAGCGCGCCTGGTGGGAAGGGGAACCGTATGAGCGAACGGGCATTCCAGGACTTCTATCCGGACGATCTGAGCTACTGCTACGGCTGCGGCCGGCTCAACGAGGAGGGTCTGCAGCTCAAGAGCTACTGGGACGGCGATGAGACGGTCGCGGTCTTCCATCCGCGGGCGAGCCACATGGCGATCCCGGGGTACGTGTACGGCGGATTGATCGCCTCACTCATCGACTGCCACGGCACCGGCACCGCCGCGGCGGCAGCCTACCGTGATGCGGATCGCGAGATGGACACCGAGCCGCCGTTTCGCTTCGTGACCGCGTCGTTGCAGGTGGAGTACTTGCGGCCGACGCCGTTGGGACCGGCCCTCGAGGTGCGCGGCCGGGTCGAGGAGATCGGGCGCCGGAAGGTGATCGTCAGCGCGACGGTGTCGGCCGACGGAGAGGTGTGTGCGCGCGGCAGAGTCGTGGCGGTACAGATGCCGGAGCACATGATGCCCTAGCAATTCTCGGCGGTGGAATCTGCGATTCCCCCGCCGAGAATTGCTGTTTTTCGAAGGGTCGCATGACCAGGACCGGCCGCCTCTTGTCCGGTTTGGCGAAGGCGAACACGAATTCTCGCTGACGCGCGTTCCGTTGGCGGGGAAAACCTTCCATAATCTCAGAAAACCGCATCGCCGTGCGTTCTACGCAACGGCGATGCGGTTTTCTGAGCTAGAACATCCCGCGCTGGCCGCCGCCGCTCGTGGTGCTGCGCTGGGTGGCGCGTTTGCGGTCGTCGGTGGAGAGGTGGCACGCCTTGTACTTTTTGCCCGAACCGCACCAGCAGCGGTCGTTGCGACCGAGCACCGGTATGGCCTGCTGCTCAGGGCCGAGAACCAGACGTTGAAAGCTTTTACGGAGATTCATGGCTGCCATCCTCCGCGGCCAATAGGCCGCTCAAAACGCCGGGAGCTTAGCAGAAGGGCTTGATTCGGTCAATCAGAGGAGGAATCGGCCAGTTTTGGGAGGGTTTCGAGGCCGAGGACCAGCGAAATCCGCTGCGCCAGCTCCGTGTTGTCGAGAATTCCCGTGAAGATTTCGGCGCCCGGCCCGAAGGCGAAGACGGGCACCCATGTCGAGGTGTGGTAATCGGTAGCCCAACGGACAACAGCGCGGCCCTGATCGAATCGTCCGTCGTCCAGACCGAGCCCACCGGTTTCGTGGTCGGCGGTGACGAGAATCAGGGTGTCGTTGAGGGCCGCGGACTCCTTGAGAGCGAGCGCAACCGCCCCGTCGAGCTCGCGCATGCCCTCCATGACTGCGGCAATGTCGTTGTCGTGGGCCGACTCGTCGGTGATCTCCGACTCGACCACGAGCAGAAAGCCTCGCGACCCACTCGAAAGGATCCGCAACGCGTGCTGGGTGCTGACCGCGAGGGGCGGTCCGTAGTCAGTGCGGCTGCCGGGTCGGGCGGGAAAGAGTGCGAGCAACGGGCCGGCGGCGTCCTCGAGCGCCGCGGGATCGCGAACGACCGAGTAACCTCGTGCAGCTCCGAGTATCTCCGCGCGCCCAATCATCTCCATGTAAGGCCGGTTTCGCCGGGCCTTCGATTTGCGGGTCCAGTCGCCGCCGATCAGCACCTCGGATCCGGAGTCGAGCATCTGCTCGAGGATCGCGGCGTAGTCATCCCGAGATGCGACGTGGACCATGAAGCCGGCGGGTGTAGCGCCGGCGAGGCCCGCTGTGGTGATGACGCCGGTTGCGAGCCCGCGGGCACGAGCCGCTTCGAAGAGGTTGCGCACCACGCGCCCGTCCGTGAGCACCCCCAACGCTTTCTTTCGTGTCTTGTGGCCGGTAGCCATCGCGGTTGCGGCTGCCGCGGAATCGGTGACCAGGTTGTTGGAGGCCCAGGTGCGCATCAGCCCGACAAAGGGCGTGTCGGCCATCGTCAGCGTCGATCCGGGTTCCGCGAGGAGGGCCGAGGCGGCGCTGACGTGGCCCATCCCCATGCCGTCGCCAATGAAGAGGATGACGTTTCTGGGGTATGCCTCAACGGCCGGCACGCCGCCGAAGTCATCCGACCTCGCGACATGGGCGCTGTCGGAGGGCGCCGACAGTGGATAGCCGGCGCCCGATTGGGCGCGCAACACGAGGTTGCCGATCACCAGCTCGTTGCCCCCGAAGCGTGAGAAAACCAGCAATGCCCCGGCGAGAACCGCGAGGGTGATCAGAAAATCTTTGAGAAACAGGGCGGAGCGAGATGCCATGGGCCCTCCCGTAAGGGATGGTAACCGCTTCTTTTCTCAGCCGCGAGGGAATCTCCCGTGCTGCGACTGTGTAATATGAGGTGCCGTGCCATCACGCACGGATTCACGACAATGGAGACGGTGCCATGTACTTCGATCCAATGTACTTTCTGTTTATCGCGCCGGCGTTCATCTTCTCGCTGTGGGCGAGCTGGCGGACCAAGGCGAACTTCAAGATCTACTCGAAGGTACCGGTCTCGTCGGGTATGAGCGGCGCCGAGGCGGCGCGCCGAATACTCGACGGCGCCGGAATCAATGACGTCCAGATTTCCCGCTCACGGGGAATGCTCTCGGACCACTACAACCCGATCAAAAAGACTCTCGCCCTGTCCGACGGCGTCTTCGATTCGCGCTCGTTGGCCGCGGTCGGCATCGCCGCCCACGAGGCGGGCCACGCCATCCAACACGCCGAGCACTACGGGCCGCTCAAGCTGCGCTCGATGCTCGTGCCTACGGCCAGCATCGGCTCCAACCTCGGCTACTTCGTGATGCTGATCGGACTCTTCATGTCGTCGGCCAACATGGTCATGGCGGGCGCGGCGCTGTTCTCGACGGTGCTCCTGTTTCAGATCGTGACCCTGCCGGTGGAGTTCGACGCCTCAAACCGGGCCAAGGCACTGGTGGTTGAGAAGGGCATCGTCGGCATCGACGAACGTCGCGGGATGGACAAGGTCCTCAACGCAGCGGCCATGACCTACGTGGCGGCGGTGGCGTCGTCGATCTCGACCCTGCTCTACTTTCTGGTCCGGGCCGGCCTCCTCGGAGGCCGCCGGGACTGAGGCCCCGGTTCAGGGTTCAGGGCACAGGGTTCAGGGACCACCTTGCACCCTGCACCCTGAACCCTGGTGAGCGGCTTCAATCAAACAACACCGCATCCTCGCCCTCCTCGGCTACCCGGCGGTCGGCGAGCTCGAGGATGAGATTCCTCCGCACCCACAGCGCCTTGAGCTGCGCCTTGGTGAGCCAGCGGTCGAGGTTTTCCTCGAGATCTTCCTCGGTCAGCGCCCTGAGGGAAGTGAGGACCCGACGTGAAAAGCGCTCCAGGGAGTCTTCCCTCCGCAGCTCCTTGTGGTTGCGGAAGGCGCGGGAGGAGTCGATCTTGTAGATCTTCCAGTCCGGGGTTACCAGGAGATTGCTGATGTTGGTGTAGTCGGTGTCGTAGATCAGCTGCAGAAAGAGACGGATGGTGTACATCTGCTCGTTCCAGTCCGCCATGTCCGGCGGATGGATCTTGCGGACCTTGAGCCGCTCCCATTCGGTCATCGCGCCCTCGATCCACAGGCAGAGTGAACCGACCTGGGTGCCGATACGGCGTCGGACTGTTGGCGGCACGATGCCGAGCCCGAGCATCTTGTCGAGCTCGTAGGCGGCGATCTCGTACTCGAAGCAATCGGAGAACTGGAGCTCCGTCTCCCCCCCCTGGAGATGCTTCACCGGCTCGAACTCGTCGATGGTCTTGAAGAGGGCGAAATGATTCTGTTCTCCGTCGGTCAGCTCCACCTTCTTGGGGCGGGTGACGGCTTTGGTCTTGAAGCTCTTGCTCGAGACGATCTTTGCGGTGCGGAGAAAACGCTCCGCCTCCTCACCATGGAGGGGAAGGCCCCAGGCAGGCGTCGGTTCAGGTTGGGCGGCGTGCTGGGCCGTGACGAGAAACAATACAACAAATGCACTCAGCATCGTCTGCCTCCACTATTGTTTTTCGCTTGATTTTACGCACTCATCACAATCGGTGTTTCAGCTCACTCGGCCTCGATCAGCTGAACGACGCGGTGGGCCGGCGCCCGAAGCTTGTTCTCGGCGACGCGCTGTGCGGACAGGTGGGTGTACTCCACCTTGAATTTGATCGGTTGTGTAATGGGCCTTCCGCCCTGAACGTCGATCGCCACCACCGAGACCCTGGCCTGGAAGGCCACATCCTGTTGCCCCATGTAAACGAGCGGCCGCTCACCGAGGTACTCGACCCTCACAATCACCACATTTCGCGCGTAGGGGCGCAGCAGGCGATGAATGTCGCCCGGTTCACGGGATGTGTCGCCTGCGAGGAGGTCAGCCGCGCCGGGGATGCTGTACTCGTCGACCAACGGGATACCCGCATTGGACAACGCCTCCTCCATGAAGGCCTCGGCCTCGCCGGCGAAGACCGTCTCGCCGACAGCGATGACAACCGTGCCCGTTGGCGCCGGCATCGGGGGAGGGGGTTGCCGGCTGTTGTCCCGCTGCGGGAGGTCTCGGGGTCGATGAATATTGGCGCCGGCGCGTGGTGGGAGCTGATCGGCGCCCGGGCCGGGGTCGGCGATCGGGATCGGTCGGGCGGTGGGTGGCGCCAAGGTCGGCTCCACTGACGGCACGGCGCCGGCGGCAGCCACCGTTCGGTCTTCTGGGTTTCCATATTCTGTGGGAGAGGTTGCCGGGGTGGGATCTTCGGTCTCGACAGGAGCGGCTGTGGTCGTCGAGAGGTCATGTTCGATCGCCCGTGTCGCGGTCTCGAACAGACCCGAACGCCACGCGAAGAAACCGGCGACGACCACAGCGGCCAGACCGAGAACGACGACCAGCGCCGCCACCAGGACAAGGCTCGTTCGCGGGTGTGCGGCCGGCTCGTTTTCGAGCGGCGAGGTCTCCACCGTCGGCGCTTCAGTTCGTGCGGCTGCGGGTTCGGGGGCAGGTGGCGGACCGGGCTGTGATCCGGGCCGTGACTGGTCACCTGACACCGCTACGGTGGGCTCGGAGTCGAGCTGGGTATCCGCCGCCGGCGGCAGAGGGGGAGCCACTGCGGCCGCTGCAGCGAGACGCTCGACCAAGTTGCCGGTGGCCCCGCGTGCCTCGAGATACTCCTCGAACGCGCCGATGAGCTCGCCGCAGCTCGCTACCCGCAGGTCGCGGTCCTTGGCCATCATGCGAGCGACGATGGCGCGCAGCTCAGGGTCGACCTCGGGATTGAGCTCGCCGAGGTCGGGAGGCTCGACATCCACAATCTGGCGCAACAATGCCAGTGGACTGTCAGCGACGAATGGTGTTTTTCCACTCAGAGCCTCGAACAGGGTGACGCCGAGCGAGTAGATGTCCGTACGGTTGTCGACCCCCTGGTCGAGACACTGCTCCGGTGAGAGGTAGCCCGGCGTTCCCATGAACATCCCAGTGGCGGTGAGACGGGAGGCGGCGGCGCCCATCAGCGCGAGCCCGAAGTCGGCGATCTTGACCAACCCGCGGTCGTCGATCAGGAGGTTGGCGGGTTTGATGTCGCGGTGGATGATGCCCTGCTCGTGGGCGGCCTGGAGTCCGGATGCGGTCTGCAGGGCGATCCGGGCGACTTGCTCCGGCTCGAGAGGGCCCCGGGAGCGCAGGATCTGTTGCAGACTCTTGCCGGAAACGTACTCCATGACGAAGTAGTGGCGGCCGTCCTCCTCGCTGACGGCGTAGATCTGGACGATATTCGGATGACTGAGGCTGGCCGCGCTCTGCGCCTCACGGATGAAACGTTCGATTTGGGTCGGATCCTCCATCAAATGCTCGCCGAGGACCTTGATGGCAACAAAGCGGTTGAGGGATTCCTCGTGCGCCTTGTACACCACGCCCATTCCGCCCCGACCGAGCTCGGCAACAATGCGGTAGTGACCGATGCGTTCCACCATATCCAACTCCTTGAAGCTCTTTTGAAATGCTAGCACGAGGCGGACGAGCAGATGCGGGACCGCGCCTCAACGCCGATGTGGCGCGCTCCGTAAACAGGGATGAGTGAGACGTACGATCGTTTCAACTCACCTCCTTCCTCGCCACCCCGCCGGAACCCTCCCGGCGGGGTTGGTGTATGTGGAACGTGCCCGTCTCCGTCACCGTGCCCGGACGCCCGCCGTCCGCGGTCTTCGACCGCGGCCACGCGTTCTCGGCCGACGTCTCCTCCGAGAGCAAGCTCTCGTCGGAGCCATCGGCCTCCAACGCTGCGCGCCTGCGGCGCGCCGGCGGGCTGCATTCGGGCGGGCCGACGCCCTCATCCTCTATTTTCCCCGCCGCCCCCC
>JAIVTZ010000119.1:0-8080 GCA_049188105.1 Deltaproteobacteria bacterium
GGCTGCGGATTTTCTTGTGCGGCGTACAGGAGTACGCCTCCGCGCAAATCCTTACCTTCCTTGATCTTGCACAAAAATCGCTCGTTTCCGCATCGAGAACCGCGCAGCCCCCATCCGGAGTTTCCGGATGGGAACTAGCCTGAACACGCCGGAGGGAGCGGTTGATGGCTGAGGCCGCGGGGGTCACCGCGAGGGCGGGAGGGAGGCCTACGGCCACCCGCTTATCCCGGCGGGTCAGAGCGGCCGAAGGCCGCCAGTAAGCGGTAGAAAACCGTGATAGCCCGGGCCAGCCGCGAAGCGGCGGCAGACTCATAGCCTGGGGCGTCAGCCCCAGGAATACGGCACAAAAAAACCACAAAGCCGCGAAGCGGCGACAGACAATCAAATGACGATCTCTGCGGCTAACGCCGCAGCCGTAATCTGTCGCCCCCTTTCGGGGGCTTCCGGGTGTTGTGGCGCCCTGTACCTGGGGCTGACGCCCCAGGCTATGAGTCTGCCGCGCCTTCGGCGCTCATTCAGGCGAGAAGAGCGGGTTCAGGGGAAGCTCACTCTCGCAAACGCCCACGATTGAGCGCGGGTGGTTGGGTGGCATTCCGAATTCCGAATTCCGAATTCCGAATTCGCGTCAGCGGCGTCCCTTGAGCCGTCTGCGCTCCCGTCGCTTGACCATCAGCTTGTTCATCGCCAGCGCCACCGGGGAGGCGACGAAGATCGACGAGTAGGTACCGACGATGATCCCCACCAGGAGCACGAAGGCAAAGGTGTTGATGACGTCGCCACCAAAGATGTAGAGGCTCAACACCACCACCAGCGTGGTTCCCGAGGTGATGATGGTTCGCGACAGGGTCTGATTGATCGAAAGGTCCATCAGCTTCTCGAGATCCTCGCCGCGGTGCAGCCGCAAATTTTCGCGCATCCGGTCGAAGACGACCACGGTGTCGTTGACCGAGTACCCGACCAGGGTCAGCAGGGCGGCCACCGTCGGCAGGTTGATCTCACGGTGGGTTGCGGCGAGGGCGATGAGGGTGATGAGCACATCGTGGAAGAGCGCCACCACCGCACCCACGGCGTAGGGCAGTTGGAAGCGGATCCAGATGTAGACCAGCATCCCGACCAGCGAGAAACCGATCGCCAGCAAGGCCTTTTTCTGCAGATCCGCGCCGACCGTCGGTCCGACGCTCTCCGCACCGAGAAGGGAGAAGGCGCCGACCGCCACGGTGTCCTCGAGATAGTCCCGCGAATCGGCGCTCAGATCCGCCACATCACCGAGCTCGTCGAGCGAAAAGTAGATTCCGTGCTGCTTGCGGTGATCGAGGACCGCATCGACCATGGGCTCGTAGTACAGGTTGCGCGCCTCCTCGTCAGCGCCGACACCGTCGGGATCGGCCGCCGCCAGAAGACCGACGAGCTCGTGCGATCCCCTGAGGTTGAGGTCGAACCGATCGCCGAGATCGGAGTTGAGGTTCTGATTGAGGAGGTCGATGATCGGTCGCGTGAAATCACCCTCCGCACTCTCGGGGTTTTCGACCCGGATCAGGATCTCGTGTTTTTCGACCTCGTCGAAGGTCTGGATCAGGGGCGTTCCCGAGGTCAGATCCGAAATGGCGGATCGCAGATCGCCGAGATCGGGCTCCTCGCGGAACTTCAGGGTGACCTGGGTGCCGCCGACGAAGTCGATGCCGAGGTTGAGCCCCGGCCCGAGAAACTCGTAGGCCAGACCGGCGGCGATGAACAACGCCGACAGACTGAGGGCGATCTTCCGGTAGGACAGGAACTTGATATTGGTGTCGCCGATGATGCGCATTGTTCTTTCCAATCAGGTGCTGAGCGTCTCAGATGCTCAGGGTCTCAACCCGTTCACGGCCCCCGAGCGCGATCATGTACATGGTCCGGGAGACGAAGACGGCCGTGAACATGCTGGCCAGGATGCCGATCGAAAGGGTCACCGCAAAGCCTTTGATCGGGCCGGTGCCGAAGTTGAAGAGGAAGAGGGCGGCGATGAGCGTCGTCAGGTTGGCGTCGAGGATGGTGCCGAACGCGCGCGCGAAACCGGTGTCGATGGCCGCCCGCACGGTCTTGCCCACCCTGAGCTCCTCGCGGATCCGCTCGAAGATCAGCACGTTGGCGTCGACCGCCATGCCGATGGTGAGGATCACGCCGGCGATGCCGGGCAGGGTCAGGGTGGCGCCGAAGTAGGCCATGACGCCGAGCAGGATGACGATGTTCAGTACCAGTGCGACGTTGGCGTTGAGACCCGACATCCGGTAGTAGACGAGCATGAAGAGCAGCACTGCCATTAGCCCCGCGACCGCGGCCCGCACCCCGCGCACCACCGAGTCGTGGCCGAGCGACGGCCCGACGGTCCGCTCCTCGAGGTAGGTGATGGTGGCCGGCAGCGCGCCTGCGCGAAGCTTCAACGCCAGATCCTCGGCGCCCTCGATGGTGAAATTGCCGGTGATACGGCCGTCACCCGGGATTCGCGACTCGATTACCGGCGCCGAGATCACCTTGTTGTCGAGGACGATGGCCATCCGGGTGCCGATGTGGGAGGCGGTGTACTGGCCGAACTTGTCGGCGGCGTGCGGCTGGGTGGAGAAGTTGACCACCGCCTGACCGTACTCATCCTGGCTTCGCCGCGCGGATCGCAGCTCCTGGCCCGAGATGATGGCCGCCTTCTTGAGCACGTAGTACTCGGTGCCGATGACATTGCCCTCGATGTCCTCCCGATCTCCCGGGACGATCTCGGAGTCCGACGGCAGGCGGCCGCCGAGCCCGGCGATCAGGCTCTGGCGGTCGGGCGCGGGCCCGCCCACGACCTCCTGAAATTCGAGAAACGCTGTCGAGGAGATCAGGTCCTTGACCCGTGCGGGGTCATCCACGCCGGGCAGCTGGACCAGGATGCGGTCGCTCTCCAAACCCTGGCGCTGGATCACCGGCTCCGCAACGCCGAACTGGTCGACCCGATTCCAGATGGTCTCCAGCGACGCGCGCACCGCCATGTCGCGCACCGTGCGGTCCATATTCGGCGGCAGCCGGAACGTCCACACACCGACCCCGGGGTTCGCCTTGTAGCCGGGCACCCAATCGGACGCCGCCTGGCGCAGGGCGGCCGTGTCGGTGTCCGCCGGCACCTCGACCGTAAAGCTGAGGTCGGAAATATTCGACTCCGGCGACCCGAGCTCGACGCCATCCTCCCGCGCCCGGCTCACCAGCCGCTGCGAGGCGTCATCGAGCTCCGCCTTGATGGCGTCGTCGGTCTGCACCTGCAGCACGAGGTGGATGCCGCCCGAGAGGTCGAGGCCGTAGTGGATCTTCTCTCCGGGTGGATACAGCGACCATATACACAGGCCTACCACCACGACAATCAGTGCGATTCGCCATAAAATCTTCGAGTCCACTCTCGCCTCCGCTCTACCGTTTGGGATTTTCGGGCGGGGCCCCGTCGGCGCCCACCGGGCCACCGATGGCGCTCTTGGAGATCCTGATCTTCGTGTTTTCCGCAATCTTGAGCAGCACGGTCTGCTCCTCGACCGCGGACACGGTTCCGAAGATGCCGCCGCCGGTCACGACCTTGTCACCTTTTTTGAGGGCCCCGATCATGGCCTCTTTCTTCTTCTGCTGCTTTTTCGCGGGCATGATCACCAGGAAGTAGAAGACCCCGAAGATCAGGGCGAACATCATTATCATTGACAGGGGATTACCCCCACCTGCACTCTCCATGATTCACCTCTCCTAGCCCGGTCTTCTCTCCGGGTGTCTGCTGCGATCGCTCTCTACCCGTGCGCGGTACCGCGTGTAGCGGCCCGCCATGATAGCTTCCCGAGCCCCGCGCATCAAGCTCAGAAAGTACCAGAGGTTGTGAATGGTCAGCAGCACCACCGAGGTCACCTCGTTGGCCACGAAGAGATGGCGCAGAACGGCGCGAGAATAGACGGCGCAGGTCGGGCACGAACAGGACTCGTCGAGGGGGCGCGGGTCGTCCGCATGGCGGGCGTTCTTGATCGCCAGATCACCCATCGAGGTGAAGACCTTGCCGGTGCGCGCCGAGCGGGTGGGGAGGACGCAGTCGAAGAGATCCACTCCGCATCCCACGGCGTGCAGGATGTCCTCGGGGTATCCGACCCCCATCAGGTATCGCGGACGATCGGCGGGCAGCATCGGCGCCGTCATCGACACCGCCTCGTAGAGGGCCGCCGGGGGCTCGCCGACGGCCAGCCCGCCGATCGCGAAGCCGTCGAAATTCGCCGCCGCCAGGGCCTCGGTGCAGCGTCGGCGGAGGTCGAAATCGAGGGATCCCTGCTGGATCGCGAAAACGCCTCCACCCCACTGGGGGCGCTCGGCGCGAAAACGTCCCGCCCGCTCGAGCCCGCGCAGCGCCCAGTCCACGCTGGTCATGGTGCTTTTCTCCGCTTGCCGGGGCTCGACCGGGTAGGGCAGGCACTCATCGAGCACCATCGCCACGTCGACGCCGATCGACGCCTGGGTCTCGATGACGCTCTCCGGGGTCAGCCGGTGCTCGCTGCCGTCGATGTGGGAGCGGAAAACGACGCCGTCGGTCTCGACCTTGCGCCGCTTCGCCAGCGAGTACACCTGGTACCCTCCGGAGTCGGTGAGGATCGGCCCCTGCCAACCCATCACCCGGTGCAACCCGCCGAGGCTCACAATGCGTTCGGTACCCAGACGCAGCAGCAGGTGGTAGGTGTTGGCGAGGATCATCTCCGGGCCCAGACGCTCGAGCTCCCACGAGGCCATGCCCTTGACCGTTCCGGCGGTGCCCACGGGCATGAAGGCCGGCGTGTGGACGACACCGTGGGGCGTGGTCAGCTCAGCGGCCCGAGCCGTGCTCTCAGTCTCTTCACCGACAACCGAAAAGGGAAGCATGACGAATTAATATCGGCGCTTGGATCAGCCGACGCCCGACGAGGCATCGAGGGTCTGCAACCGCACGCCGACCCCGAGATCGAGGCGGAACCGCGAGTCGTCAATCGGAGAGTTGATCACCAGGTCGTTGAACTCATAGCGAGTGCTGTCACCGTCCGCCTCGTTGTACTCGACCACCACCGGCAGGAAGAGGGCGCGATCGACCTCGATCTCCACCGAGCGCAACCTCTTTTTCAGCATCGACGTCACCGGTCGCAGCGTGAGGCGGTAGGGCTCTTCACCGCCGGGGTCGGCGAGCCTGACCAAAAAGCTCGACGTGAGGTCATCGAGAGGTTGCATCCCGGAAAGAACTCGGACAAAGCGGCGCTGTCTGCCGGAGACCTTGAGGCGCTCGGCGCGACCCTGGTGTGGGTGGTAGGTCGTGACGGTATCGTCGTCAAAGAGGACGACCATCAGATCCGGCCGCAGATAGTCCCAACGCACCAGGTCGGGGGCACGGAACAGGAAGACCCCCGATGATTCCACCGCCTCGAGGAGCAGCTCGCTGTGCTTGAGCTGCACGAAGTCCGCCTGCAAGGTGCGCACCCCCCGCTGACGCTCTACCACGCGGTCGATCACGGCCTGGAGCTTGGCTCCGCCTTCGAGAGCGTCGATCTCATTGGCCATGGGCGCCGGGTTGGCCGTCAGCAAAAACGCCGGAAGAACGAGGATCAGCAGCGGCAGAAGTCGTCGCAAAACTTTCACGGTGCGCACCTTAGCACAAGAACAAAGGAGCATATACCCTTCCACACCACTCAATTCTCAATTTTGAATTCTCAATTCTCAATTCACCTCCGCGCAACCTGACACGTGGGAGGATGTGTGGAAATTGAGAACTGAGAACTGAGAACTGAGAATTCCTCGTCACTCGGTGACCCGTGCGCTTACCAGGTTCATCGGAATCGCCTCGAACACCGGCCACTCCCGGTCCGGAGGCTCTCGGTGCAGAGGCAGAGAGTCGACAATGTCGTCCAGGATCTTCTCGCTCACGTCCTTGCCCGAGTCGGCAGCCAGCACTCGCTCCAACCCCCGGGCAGCGGCCAGCTCCATCAGCATCGTGGTGCCCGCCGCGTTGATGAAGCGCCGCGGACCAACGGCATCGGCACCGACGAGAACGACCACCGCGGCCGCGTCGAGACACGACGGCGCCGTGGCATCAGGCCGGGACACGGCCTTTCCGGAGCCCGAAAGACGGCGGGTCTGGTCCTCGCCACGCCCGGTAGCGGTGCCGTCCAGAACCACTACCGAGCCCCGCCAACCATGCTCCCATGCCCCTTCCAACACCGCTGCGACGGTCCTCGACCTGGAGATCGTAACAACCGTGTTCGATCCCTCGAGGTGCGGCCAGGCGTTAGCCGCGAGACGGTGCGGCAGCTCGTCCAACACCCTGGCGCGCCGCTCGAGGAATTCGTCGAAACCCGGAGCGGCGGCCCTCGTCGCCAGCGAACGCAGATTGGCCATCGCCGGCTGCCCTTCGGCGAGGAGGCGGGCGCCTGCGAGCAACGACTCCCGCGACCAATCGCCGCCCGACGCAAGGAGTCCTCTCAGCAACGCCTCCTCAATCTCGGCCGCACCGTGTCGCCGGTCCGTCGCGGCCAGGCGAAAGAGCTCGAGAACAATATCGTCACGATCCATCGTGGTCACGGATCCGATTGTGACATGCGCGCCTCGGATGCAAGATGCAGGATGCAGGATGCAAGATACAAGATGCAAGATTCAGGATGCAAGATGCTGGACTTGTCACGGCGTAGCCCAAAGGGCGAAGCCGGATGCTGGATGCGACAAGAGCGTAGATCTGCGAGCTGTCCTTTCAAGGGGCGGAGCGAGCCCTGTATCTTGTATCCTGCATCTTGTATCTTGCATCTTGTATCTGCCCGCGATGCGACCTACCGTCCGCGCTTCTCGGCAAACATCCGGCGGTCGGCCTCTTCGAGCGCGGTCGTGGGATCCCCCCCGGGAAAGAGCTCGGCGATGCCGGCGGCGATCGAGAACGGCGGGCCCTCGTCCGATGGATGGCGCAGAGCCGCGCGAATAGCTCCGATTCGGGCCTTGGCGCTCACCTTATCCATGCCCGGGGCAATCACCAGGAACTCGTCGCCCCCCCATCGGATGACGTGGTCTTCGGGACGGAACTGCTCGACCATGAGGGCTGCCAGTTTCTGTAGAGTGGCATCGCCCACTGCGTGTCCGAAGAGATCGTTGATCTGCTTGAAGCTGTTGATGTCGACAAAGATGATCGCGCCGCCGATTTCCCTGACGGTGCCCAATGCCTTGCGCAGGCTTCGCCGATTCAAGAGATTGGTCAGCGGATCGGTGTCCACCAGCCGGCTCAGGCGTCGCTGTGAAACGAGAAGCTCACGATTTGCATAGTGAAGGAGCTCCTCCCTGCGGTCTGAAAGCGCCGCGATGCTCGCGAGACCGAGCATGAGCTCGATCCAGGCGTCGATGAACGATGAGTAATTGAGGTAGTTGAAGCCGGCCTGGTTCCCCCACAGTGCCGGGACGAGGAGCACCGCGGAGTAGATAAAGATGACGCCCTCGACCAGCATCGCCCAGCCGAGCCAGCGCGATACGAGAGAGCGTGGATGGCGGAGGACTATTGTGCCGCCGGCTAGGAAGACGATGCCCAGGAGGGTGCTTTCCGCGAGCTGGGCTTGCCAAAGATCCGGCGCGGCGAATCCGAGGACGACACTCCACCCGGTCACGAAGATCGCGAGAAACACCGAGTTGACTCGTGGCTCGGCGCCCGGGCGCACGTGGTTGCGTGCGCCTGAGACAATGAGCACGGCGAACGTTGTTTTGCCGGCGAGGTAGAAGACGAGGGCGGCGCGATGTCCGGTCGGGGGGATGTCGGCGTAGACGTGGACGAATACCGCCGCCAGCGCGACGGCGTTGCCCAGCCAGGCCAGCATCCACAACCGCACCTCGTGCAGCTTGACCATCTGCCACAGGAGCAGAAAGTAGCCGAAAAGACTGATCACCACCGAAAACTGAACGGCGATCGACAGGCGGTTGAGGAGGAGCGAGATTTCCTGCATGTCTATGACCCAATATAACCCCACACGTCCGACCGCCCGGGTTCAGGGCGCAGGGTCCAGGGTTCAGGGATCAGGGTTCAGGCCGTGGACGGATGGGTGGGCCCTGTGCCCTGCGCCCTGCG
>JAIVTZ010000120.1:0-8025 GCA_049188105.1 Deltaproteobacteria bacterium
CTCGTCCCCACCGAGACGGGCGAGGGTGTCGCCCTCCGGGACCACCGCGTCGAGGACCGAGGTGAGCTGCTTCAGCAGTTCGTCGCCGGCGCCGTGACCGCAGGTGTCGTTGACGACCTTGAACTCGTCGAGGTCCAGGTAGCACAGGGCGAACTGGCGGTGGCTCGAAGAGGCCGTGGTGATGGCTTCCTGCAACCGGACCTCGAACTCGCGGCGGTTGATGAGCCCCGTCAGGGGGTCGTGGGTGGCGAGATGGGTCATTCGTTGCTGCAGCGAGTGCAGCTGCGACACGTCGGTGATGACCAGGACCGCGCCCACGAGCGCGCCGTCCACGTCGAAGATGGGTGCCGCGCTTTCCCGCACCGCAACCTCGGCGCCGTCCCTTCGCACCAGCAGCGAGGCCCCGGCCGGTTCCACTACGTGTTGCCCGGCGAGACAGGTTTCGACGACGTTCGGCCGTGGTTCGTGGTTCTCCATGTCGAGCACTCGATAGGTGCTCGACAGCAGCAGACCCTGGACGGTGGGGAGGGTGACGCCAAGGAGCTCTTCGGCCGACGGATTGAGAAAGTCGATTCGGCCGCCCGCATCGGTGCGAACGACACCGTCGCTGATCGACGCCAGAGTGACCTGGGCACGCTCCTTCTCGTGCTGCAGGTCGTGCTCGGCGCGCTTTCGCTCCGTGATGTCCGCGGACACCCCGATGCACCGTGTGACCCGGCCGTCACGGTCGAGCTCCACCTGCCCTCGGACCATCGCCCATAACGTGTCGCCGCCCGGAACGAGGAACCGATGCTCGATCGCCAGCGGTTCGCCTGTCTTGAGCGCCTCCCGGAACGTGCGTGTGAGGAGAGCGTGGTCTTCGGCGGGAATGAAGTGGAGGAGCTCGGCGCCCGTACTTGGAAGGAGATCTCGGTCGATACCGAAGGCCTCGGCGGTGGAGCTCGAGAAGATCAGCGAGTCGTCGCCCGGATGCCATTCCCAGGCCGCACTGTTGCCGGCGCGCTGGGCGAGCTCGAGCCATTCCCTGTTTGCCGCCAACTCGAGTTCGGTGCGGAGGCGGCTGATGGCCGAGCCGAGGATTTCCGTGGCGCCGCGAAAGAAGCCGAGGTGGTTGGACTCCCACTCCTGCGGATGGGCGGAGGCCCCGATGCAGGTGATGGCCTGTAATCGGCCGTTGGCGAGAATTGGCAAACACACGGCCGACTGCAGGTTGCGGGCGCTGAGGCACTCGCGTTCGGCGTGCGCAACCGCGGGGAGGTCGTTGACGCGAGGCATGTGAACCAGCTCGCCTCGGCGAAGTTGGTCGTAGAGCCAGCTCAGCTCATCGAGGGGGCGGTCCTCCAGACCGGGAGAATCCCAGGAGGTGCCGTCCTCGGCGTAGGTGTGAACAGTGGTGATCCTGCTGCCATCGTCAGAGACCTCTATCAGGAATCCAAGATCGGCGCCGGTCGCCTCGCAGATGCTGCGTAGGGTCCCGACGATGCCTACCTCGAGGTTGACAGCTTCGAGCCGGAGGAAGTTGTGGGAGATGCTCGTCAGCAGACGCTCGAAATCCTGGGGTCGATCGATATCCCATTGAGCCGCCGGCGGTTTTCGAACGCTCACTACCGGGAAGCCTCCTCACCGGCCCTGGAGTGACCGGCCCGGACGAGTATTCTCTCGAGCTTGAACACGAGACGTGTACGTGCCACTGACAGCCATTGTACCCCTCAAAGACCAACGAAAGGCGAAATGGTATGTTTCACGGGTGGACGATACGCGATTTCAAAATCTGCGGGGCTTTGTCGAGCAGCTCGACCGCGATCGGGATCTGAAGGTCGTCGAGGCGCCCGTGAGCCCCCGGTTGGAGGTGGCGGAGATCCATCGGCGGGTGATTGCCGCGGGCGGACCGGCCCTCCTCTTCACCCGGGTCGAGGGCAGCGACTTTCCGCTCGTTACCAACCTCTTCGGCACCCCGCGTCGCGCGCAGACGGCCTTTGGGCGGCGTCCTGTGCGGCTGATCCGCCGTGCGGTGGAGTTCGCCCGTTCCGCCTTCCCACCCCGCTTCGGGAAGCTCTGGTCGGCACGGGACCTGGTGGTGGCCGGTCTCAAGATGGGCGCCAGGTCGATGGCGACGGGACCTGTGGGCGAGGTACGGGCCGAGCCGGTGGATATCGAGAAATTGCCGGTTATCACCTCGTGGCCGGAGGACGGCGGCCCCTTTCTCACGCTGCCGCTGGTCTACACGGAGGATCCCGACGGCGCCGGACACAACCTCGGCATCTACCGTATGCAGATCCACGACCGGCAGACTACGGGCATGCACTGGCAGATCGGCAAAGGCGGTGGATTCCACCATGCGCGTGCGGTGGCGCGAAAGCAGGACCTTCCGGTGAGCGTGTTCCTCGGAGGCCCGCCGGCGCTGATTCTCGCCGCCATCGCCCCGCTGCCGGAAAACGTTCCGGAGCTCCTGCTCGCATCACTGCTCGCGGGCGGCCGCATTCGCCGTTGCGCGGGTCCCGGCCCGCATCCGTTGTTCGCCGACGCCGAGTTCGCGCTGACGGGCCGGGTTCCGGCACACGAAACCATGCCCGAGGGGCCGTTCGGGGATCACTACGGTTATTACTCGCTGCGCCACGACTACCCGGTTTTTCGAGTCGAGCATCTGTCGCACCGCCGCGATGCCATCTACCCGGCGACGGTGGTCGGCAAGCCGCGCCAGGAGGATTTCTTCATTGGCGACCTCCTGCAGGAGCTGCTGTCGCCGCTGTTTCCGATGGTGATGCCGGCGGTTGAGTCGCTGTGGTCCTACGGCGAGACCGGCTACCACTCGCTGGCCGCGGCGGTGGTGAAGCAGCGCTACCGCCGCGAGGCGATGGCCTCGGCATTCCGGATCCTTGGCGAGGGCCAGCTGAGTCTGACCAAGTTCCTGCTTGTCACCGATCGTGCGGTGGACCTGCGCGACTTCCCGCGCACCCTCGAGCACGTGCTCGAGCGGACCCGACCCGAGACCGATCTGTACGTGTTTTCCAACCTCTCGATGGACACCCTCGACTACACCGGCCCGGAGGTGAACCTGGGCTCGAAGGGGGTGCTCCTCGGCCTCGGCGACCCGGTGCGGGATCTGCCGAGGGAGTTCGAGGCCACCGAGATTCCGCAGGGCGTGACCGAGGTCCTTCCGTTCTGCGGTGGGTGCCTTGTGGTGGGTGGACCGAGCTGGCGGGAGGAGCCGGAGGCCGCCTCACGCCTCGCTCGGCATCCCGCCTTTGCCGAATGGCCCCTCGTGGTGCTCACCGATGAGCCCCGGCGTGCGGCCGCCAGCACCGTCAATTTCCTGTGGACGACGTTTACCCGCTTCGAACCTGCGGCGGACATCCACGCCGCCTCGACCGAGGTCAAGCGCCACCACCTTTCGTATACCTCACCGATCGTCATCGACGCGCGCATCAAACCGCCCTACCCGGACGAGCTCTTCTGCGATCCCGATACGGCAGCACTCGTGACCCGCCGCTGGACCGAGTACTTCCCCGGCGGAGGCGTCGAGATGGGAGACTCCGACAAGGGGCACCTGGACTGATCCGCGTCCGAGCCCGTGCCCGTTGCCCGTGCCCGTCTCCGTGCCCGCCCGCCGTCCCTGAAGTTTGGCAGGCCGTCAAGAACGAGCCAGCCCTGTTTCTTTGTTGGCGCTCATGTAGCACGGCCCAAGGAGAGTTTCTCGGTGTTCACCCTAGGGCGGCGACTGAAGGCGAGCGGCGAGAAATTGCCTGCCGCCGAGAGCAGCAGTTCCTGGTGTAGCTGCTTGATCAGATCCGAAGAGGTAACGCGCGAGTTGTTCTTTTTCGCGTACCACTTTGGCGGTCTGACCGATGGTGGCCTGGAGTGGAATCCATAGGTTCGAATGCCCGCGAGAAGTAACGCCGCGTAGGTGGCAATGCAAACGGACGGAGCACTCGAGACACTGGGCGCACTGCGGACCTGAGCCTGACCCGCGCCGAAGAGTTGCTTCTCTTCTTTGAAGTTCACCTCAATCCCCCACCTCCAGAAGTAGGCCTGGATCAGTTCCTCCACCGGCATGTTCGCATCGGTGCAAACCAGATAAGCCGGCTTGGTTCGCAGCCACGGCCCATCCTTTCGCTTTTTGTAACGTAGCGGAGCAACGACTACGACCTGCACGACAGCTTTCTCCCCTGCAATATGCCATTTGGCCTGTGAGATGCGTTTATAGCGAACCGTGGTCGTCTTGGGGCCGTTGCAGATCGTGAGATCCTCCCAAGGAATCATCTTGTCTTTGCGCAACTCATCGGGTGTTGGCAACTGCTTCCCGTATGAGCGAGGACGGCCAACGGAGCGGCGCTTCGTTGGCTTTGGAACACTCCGCAAGTTAATGTCGGTACGCGTTCTGCCAATGTAAACAGTCCGAGGTGGAAGATGGGGCAACAGGGTTGAATTGGAGTAATCGCCGTCGCCACATGCCCAGATGATCTTCTCGGCATGTGTGTCGGAAGCATCGAGATGCTTTCGAACCCGTTGAAGCAGTCGAATTGCATGAGCCCCGGGGCTATTGAGGGCCTTGATCTTCTCGTACTGATCCACGTCCTGCTGTGGAGCATTCTTGGCGGGCTTTGGCAGCTTGGGAATGAGGCTGACGGCAATCGGAATCATGCGTGAGCGCTTTGGGTTGGCCGGATCGGGTACGGCAGCCGATAACTGGATGAAGCGTTGGGCAAACATCAGGTTGGTGTGAAACTGAGGGCCGAGAGGATCTCTATACCATCCGGCTGCCGCAACCTTTTTGCCCGTCTTTCTCAGATGCGAATCATCCACGGCGACAACCAATGCTGAGCACTCCGGGATCAATCCCAGTACGCCGTCGAGAATGGGGCTGAATACCGCCACGCTGTCTACATGATCCCGATAAAGTCTGTATGCCTTGCTCCAATCCTGTTGCTGTCGCCCCAACGTATTGAGCAGTCCGGTAACGGTGCGGCGCTGAGTGCAGAGCAAATGAGCCAACATATGCTGAGCCAGTTCTTCCTGGTGCTGCCCCTCGGCTCCCAGTTCGGCCTGTTCGGAGACAATCTCCAGGACGTGGTCGGCTAACGTGCCGTTTTTTTTTCGAGCGGCGAGGGCGGCGCATCGGGACGTTCGAGCACCATCGTGCGCCGATCGTGAATCTCCCAGTAGACTATCTCTCCTTTGCTAAAGCCCATTGCCTCGGCAATGGCCGTCGGAAAGTTGATGTAGTACTGGTTCGCCGTCTTCTTCCTGTTGATCAGTTGGACCTTCGTTGGGTAACCCATTCGACACCTCCTATCTGTATACTCTAGCATAAATGCTAGAGCCAAGAACACAAAAAACACCAGAACAATCAGGGAAAATCCGTGCACGATGATCACTCAATCTAGTTGAATGCCAAACTTCAGGGACGGCGGGCGTCAAGGCGTGAAGACGGGTCGAGCGCGGATTACTATTTGCTGCGGCGAAGCGAGCGGTAATCCTGAATCTCATACTCCTTGATCTTCGCGATCAAGGCGCCTCGGGAGAGATTGAGCTCGCGCGCGGCCTTGCTCTGGTTGCCCAGCGAGCGTCGCAGCACCCGGTCAATCAGCAGCCGCTCGATCGCTGGAATCACAACCTTGAGGTCGTCCTGGCCCAGCACCACGGCGGTATCGACAGTTTCGCCGCCATCCTCCGCTGACGGCCCGGAGGCCGAGGTTGACCGCTGCAACGAGCCACGCACCATTTCACCTTCGGGCGTCGCCGACACCAGCCGCCTCAGCTCACCCAGAAGCTCGGCGATCTGACCCTCGAATGAGTGGCCGAGAAGTGAGTCGAGGGTCTCGAGCGCGATCCCCTGGATCTGCTTCCCCTGTTCCGCACCGACCCACTCGAGCATTCGCACGACGATCAAAGGGAGATCTTCGCGGCGCTCTTCAATCGGGGGAACGCGGATGAGGTGGTTCTGCAGCTGGTTCAAGAGTGAGGCGTCAAGCCCGCTCCCCGCCGCCGATCCCATGCATTCCTCATCGCCGGTGAGGATCCACCGCACCTTGGAACCGTATCCCGAATGGCTGTCCTCCTCGATCGCCGACGCGGTCTGGCGCTGCAGCTCGGGGCTCATCCGTTGAATGTCGCGGACAACCACCACCCCGCCACCGGCCCGTTCGGCGAGACTCCTCACTCCCATCGTATTTCCGGACCCGAAGAGCTCGACCCGAAGAGTGGTCTCGTCACCGCCGCCCACCCGGACGACACGGACCCATGGTGCGCCGGTCGGACACAGTGAGGAGATCAGCGACGCGAGATACGCTCTCCCCGATCCAGATCGTCCGTACAACAGGACCGGAAATGAGGTCCGTGCGGCCGCCAGCAGCTCCTCGCGCAGGACGGTGACAGCCTGGGACGACCCGGGCTGCCGAACCTCCAGCTTCTGCCTCGATTCCGACTCCCACCGTCCGAACAGGGCGCTCCCGCTGGAGACGTTCTCCCACTGAACGGCAAGCATCCCAGCCAGCTCGGCCAGCACGATACGGTCGTCCTCGAAATTGGAGCTGTCAGTTTCCACCAGGAGGTAGACCCTGCCTTCACCACCGACGGGAACCGGGTAGATCAAGATCTCACGCGCACCCCCGCGTACCACTGCGATGCGGCTCCCGCGATCGAGCTCGGCAAACGACCGCGGCGGAAGCTGCGGCAGAGCTCCCGACCACCGGGAGGCGATCGGCTGCAACCGGCACTTCTGGTCGAGCCATGCGAGCAGGGTCCGCCGTTCCGGAAATGCTCCGTCGAAAAAGCCCTCCAGTGATGGTAGAAAGTCCTCGCGAACCCCGGCAAGAAATACCTCGAGCAGCAGGCGCCGTACATCCGCCAATCGTTCCGGCTCGTTGAACACCACAACTTCGGACCGTGGTTTGGCCTCGTCCGTTGTTTGGCGATCGGCGCCGTTCGCCGCCTTCTCAACCGCCTCGACTTCGGCTACGACCGCGCCTCCCACAGGATCTTCACGACGCTCCTTTACGACCGTGAGGGTCGCGGTGCCGACGCGGATCCTGTCACCGATCGTTATCACGCCCCGGGACCGGCGTTCGCCGTTGAGGAGCACGATCTGCCGTTGCTGGCCGAGAAACGTGAGCGTGTCGCCGGTGCGGCGAATAACGACGTGAACCGGAGCCACACCAGGCGCGCGCAGAATCACGTCATTGCTGCTCGAGGCGCCGATCGAGACCGTGTCCTTGGCGACCTCGTAGGTCAGCTCGGAGCCACTGCCCGTATCGATCGTCAGCGTCACCATGCGCCCTCCGCAGTGTGTCGTTCGAGCGATTCAGAATCCGGCCCTTTTCACGGCAGTAAAGGCATTCGGTGTTGAATCGAGTGCCGCCGGTTCTGTCGCCGAAGAGAATCCAATGGAAGCTTACGCCTTCGACCACGGGGTGTCAATCAACAATACAGGAGAGACAACCAAATGCACCTTTAACCCACACTTCTGAGGAACGTCCAAGTATCTCGGAAGAGCGGCCTACCGGTCACCTCACGGCTGCGCCGCCGAGACGGCCGGCGAGCAGGACCAGGTCATCGAGGTCCGGCAACTCGCGGCCCTGCCGGTCCGCCACTAGAATGCCCGCAACCCCACCGCCGCGACCGAGAGGAATCACCGCTGTTGCAGCCGGAAGGTCGCTGACGCCGAGCACTTCGGCGAAGACTGCGCAGGCCCTGCGCATCTCGTCCATGGTCCCGAAAGAGATGCGGCAGTGGGTCTTCTCCATGGGCGGAAAGTCCCTCGCCACGAGCACGTTTCGTTCAGCACATGCCTTTCGGAACGCCGCAGCGGGGCGCCCGAGCTCGACGAACATGAACTTGTCGGGAAAGCTGAAGTACTCCTGCAGCAGGCGATAGCCCTGAAAGGAGCGTGCGCCGAAGGGCAGCAGCCCTTCTTCGTCACTGAAGCCCAGCGGCCGGATCGCGGCCCGCGGCCTCGAGCTCTCGGCGGACGGAAAGAAGCTGCTGGCCACGACCATTAGCGTACAAGACACGTCGGAAGGCATCGAT